>PBXZ01000048.1:0-10612 GCA_002729415.1 Candidatus Poribacteria bacterium
GGTTTCGGTAATATTTTCACTTTAATCAATACACAACGTAAGACCTTCATTCAACCGGACGGCTAAACCTATGCGGTGAATTTGAGGTTGAAAAATTTATCCTCAAATGAATGGAATAATATATTTTGATATATACAAGACATTCTCGGTATCCAACTCGGTTTCCGATTTTGTGCGTCGGTTTATGTTTTTTTGTAAAGAAAAAAGGACACCTTATTTAAACAATTTACTAAAGGAAATATAAAGTATATAACCAAAGGTAATGGCCAAAAAAGTTGCCAGAATTGCACTAACGACCGATGTATATCCATTTATTCCCCAGGCCCAAGTGATAAAGGAAGGGTAGCGTCTTCGCAATAGATCAATGCCAAGAGGAAANGGTATNCCCATGAAAAAAGCAAGTGGNCCAATTAAACATATGGAAAAGATAATTTTGATGATGTCTGAATTTATTGTTAATTGAGAGAAAATGAAAGGTAAGAGTTGCAAATACAGACATGTGATTAAGGATACTATGCCTATTGCAAAGAGGATCGGGTTTCTCTGTCGCAACAAANAGCTGTTTTTGAACTTAGTTGAAAATAGGCTTCCNAGTCCAGAGAATACGAGAAANCCGCANAGNACAGTGGCAACGGTATATGTCGGTTGACCCAGAAACANGAGAAACTTCTGGATGAACGCTATCTCGACGAACATAAATCCTGCACCTAGGCATNGAAAATAGAATAAAACTAGATATAGAGGAGATCNATGTGTNTGGTCAACTGGAGNCTTTNAACGATGTCGCCATAGAAATAACGGTAAGAAAATCAGGCCTAACCCAGCTAGAGTTGCTTGNATGAGTGTTGCTATCAAAAGAGGGTATTCCCATTCAATGAACGATAAGTTGTTTCTGTGGTTCGTTCGCATCATATGGAGNAGAGAGCTTAAACGTAGAGACTGGAAGAAATATGGGCGNTTATCCGTTGCTGGATAGATATTAAAAGGAGACTGCTGGAAAAATTGCTGGCGATCACCAAATAGAATTGATTGTGCAGCACGAAAATATGTTGGTTCTGTCAGTTGATTGTAAAAGTTGGCCTCTGACTCAGGCATGTTTGGATAATAAGCAGTGTCAAAAGACCTCTGGTGGCAAAAATGNCGAATTGTAGNGCAGTCTTTAATGTCGAATTNNCNGTTTCCAATCAAGAGTGTTGCTGTTTGCCAACCACGGACTAGAATTAGTTGGTNATTGGGAACTTGGTNTNCNATTGTTTCTANGGCTTGAACGGCCATAGCAAACATTCGAATCATATCTCGTGGTGGTGTCCTCAGCCATCTCGTTATTGAGATTACTCCGCCAGGTGCGAGGTGCTGAAATAGATCAGAGATAGCTTCCACTGTATACAGGTAATTNTCGCTTAGNGTGTGAGTTCCTGTTCCAGAAGCACTNGTGGAANCAAGCATGGAAATTTGAATTANATCATATTTTTTCGTTGACGCGTTTATGAAGGTNCGAATTTCTGCGATATGAACTTGAACCATCGAGTNTGGGGCATAGATCTGACCGGAGAAATCAGCATNTTCTTGTTGGATTAAACCTACGACTTGNGGGTTCATTTCAACAGCGTCAATGGTGTTAGATTGATGGTAAAGAGCATTTAGNATATCTGNACCNCCTCCGGCACCAACGACTAAAACATTTGGCTCCTTCATAAGGTGATATGCCAATGCTGATATGGTATCATCCAAATAAGCGAGTTTGGAGAGGTCTCCGTCAAATTCAGTAATGGTGGTCATAGCATCCGCGTCNGTAAANANTCCGAGTTGTGGCGGAATTGAATGNTGTGAACTCAAGCTTAAGCCTGGAACNGCACGAATTGATGNACTTTTTACTACCTGNAATAATCCTAGTGGNCTNTATCGAGTGCTNTGGANTTTTGCATCCGGAAAATTTAGCGTGCTACTTAATCTTTTATATGGGGAAACTACTATAGAAATTGGATTGAGCAGAAAAAAAATTGTAAAANACAACGCAAATGTTAAATGANATACAATTNNTTTCCGATTTTTCGTTCTNTTATTGTNTAAATTGGTAACTACTACACTACAAAATCCGATTGCGGTAACCAGAGTTAGATTTTGTGCTGGCGGAATTATGTACATCATAAAGATGCTTCCGAGTGCGCTTATGCCTGAACCGAAAAGGTCAAAAAAGTAGAGGNGATCAACCNTGTCGGGAAATTGAAGTAAAACCATGCCAATACAGGCNGACCCNAAGAAAAATGGCAAGGATAAAATTAAGTAGATNATCCCAGCAAGCAAAAACTGTGTTGGTTGCCAGTTCAACATCAAGGGATTGAANGGTATATATTGGTGTAGGATGNAACATCCTATTACACTGATTGAATAAGTTGATCCGCATACTGTATACATGGTATGGAAGTGNCGTTTTAACCATGTCTGAGTAAGTGAAATCACAGTCCCACTGAATCCAAACCCGAGCATAGCTAAGCTAATGATCATATGTGCGAAGTGATGCCATTGTGAAATAGAAAACAGTCGTACNAAGACNATCTCATAGCCGATAATTGAACCGGAGAGTAAAGCAANTGANAAGAAATATCGGGTCATGGATAAATGNATTCGGCTGTGTAATGAAAGTTGAAANGGGNTTTTGTCAGATNNTTCAAGCTGGAATTACATCTATCAGTTCGCCNTTTTCATGAGCAAGTGCAGTCTCAAAAACATGACTAATACTACCCGATGGTTGGTATCCAAGTAGTGATTTTACTTTGCGTGTGTCTGACCAGTAAACCCAGCGAACAGGCAATTCGATTTCAACAATGGCTGTATTTNGGNNGGTATGCTCANCAAGGTAATTGGCTACTTCCTTAAAACTGAAAGGACGTGATAGCGNGACATTAAACACTTCGCCTACTGCNGCNGGATGTTCNAAAACACAGAGGCATGCATCTGCNACATCGCGTACGTCGGCAGGNGAGTAAAGCCAAGGATGTCCTTCATTATCATAAGGAACACAGAGTTGGTCTGTNGTGCCTGCNGATTCAAGATGGCTGATATGCTCTTGGAGATCNGGATGAAACAANCCACTGCNGGGCCGATTCATGGCAGATCGTAACAATCCTGTTACAAACCCTACTGACCAGCGTGATAGAATCTCGTTTCCTGCGAACATNCCAGCTGGGCGGATCATCGTTGTTTTCANNCCGTGTGAGNTNTAATAATTCCTGANTGTTTCTTCGTTAATCATCTTAGTCAGGGCGTATAATCCACTAGGTNTTTTTGGATGAAGTTCATCAACGGGGGTATAGGCGTTGGCTATTAAGTGGTTTCCCATTGGGTAAACCGCATCCGAGCTGATATGTACGAAGCGCTTAATGGTATCGGCGTATTGAGCGACGGCATTCAAAAGATTGAATGTACCATTGACATTAACGTTAAAGAANGTNTCTTCNGACATNCCGTCNNTGGGGCCGAGAAGATTTGCCGTGTGGATGACAGCGTCGATACCCACGGCAAGTTTTGAACATAACTCCGGATTGCGCAGGTCTCCTAGTATGATCTCGACATCGAGATTGTCGAGTTTTGATTGTTTCGGATCATTTGGTATGACAAGTGCCCTGACATCGTAATTTTTTGCTAATAATCTGTGAATGACATTTGCACCAAGCCGACCGGTGGCTCCTGTTACTAGAACCTTATTCATTGGATTATCCTTTTTTGGAGAAGTGCTTACACGTTTATGGAGTGTCTGTTTGTCATGTTTTTTTGAGTGGCGTGTCTTTTTTGTGCTGAGGCGCGAAATTCCATGTTCACAGGCATTATAGCAAACCTGATGATCAATAGTTGCTTGAGATTGATTTAAATCGTTGTGTTTAATAGGTAACTTTCATCTATTTAAGCCTTTTCATATAGTATAATATTAATATGTAAATCAGAGTTTTCTAGATCTTGGCAGNTAGGTGAANACCGATATTTTATTACTTGAATTNTGATAGGTNATCAGATTGATCTTGGCTGCGAGCGNTTATCTTAACTATGAATTATCCTAAGCTTCGTTATGTAGACATTTCACCGATACAAGCAGANGGGCGCCAGTTTTTGTTTCTTAGAGATCCGTTTCATTATACAACTGAGCCNGTATTTGTTCCTTTAGAGTTACTTCCTGTTTTACGTTGTTTTGATGGNGCCCATTCCGTCACAGATATTCAAAACAAGTTTCGCCAACAGACTTNACAGGATTTACCACTTGAGGTGATTCAGAGTTTTGTTCGGGANNTGGATTCGTACTTTNTGTTGGAAAACGAGACGTTTTATCAGCACCGCCAAAAGGTACAGGACGATTTTCNGGCGTTACAGATTCGACCATCATCACTGGCNGGTACATCGTATCCGGAAGATGCCAGCCAACTGAAAGGGCAGTTACTCAGTCATTTTTCTGATTCAGGTGAGCNTGGTGTTCCCAATAGAGCTATTCCTCCGGATCAGNAATTGGTTGGTGCGATTATTCCGCATATTGATCTCCGTCGTGGAGGATCATGTTTTGCCTACGCCTACAAAGAAATTGTGGAGAAATCGGATGCTGATCTATATGTCATCTTAGGGGTAAAGCATGCTGGTTTCCAAGGAGTGTTCACTGTTACCGAAAAGGATTTTGAAACACCTTTAGGGGTGACTAAAACTAATCGTGAATTTTTGGGGCTGTTACAGGACGATTATGCCTTTAATCTATTAGAGGATGAATTTGCTCATAAAAATGAGCATTCTATTGAATTACAGGTTGTGTTTATGCAGGCTGTTTTCGAGAAAAACTATGAAATTGTGCCTATTATTTGTGGCAGTTTCGATCAGGAGTTGATTGAGGGAAAGAATCCGGATCAATTGGATGAAGTCCAGCAATTTATCGGGAAATTGCGTTCGGCTATCAAAAAAATTGACAGAAAAGTGTGTTTGATTGCTAGTGTTGATGGTAGCCATGTGGGAGATCGGTTTGGCGATTCTTTGCCAATTGACGAGTCTCTTCTCAAACGGATTCAGTATGATGACTTGGAACTATTAAGGTATATTGAGAATCTCGATGTCAGCCGTTTTCTCAATCGCATTCAGGTGACACGAAACCAGAATCGGGTCGATGGTGTTTGTCCAATCTACGTTTTATTGGAAATTTTGCAACCTTCCTCTAGTAAATTATTAAAGTATGATCAAAGCGTTGAATCGGAAGCGAATTCGGTTGTTACTTTTGCCAGTATGGGATTTTATGCCTGATATTTTTGCCTGAAATAGCNAGACATCGTTTCTGAATATAAGTGATGATTTGACGTTTTGTGTGATTTCGGTTGAGGNGTTTTCGGGCATTGAAAACGTGCTTACTGAAGTAAGAGACATCCAAAAAACCACGGCTAGGAAGTGTCATTTATTCTGTCAAGGTAATGCTCCATTTGAAAACCTTCCGCATGAATGAAGGTTATTTTGACGTCATATATTGCTGTCTGAGTCNTCTGGCGCCTAGTTGTAGATTAGTTCTCCGGTGACAAAGGGGTAACTGAGCNTGACACGCATCGAAAACCACCAGTATTGAATCTGTGATCCGTATTGGCATAGTCGCGATAAGCGACACTCACATAGCATTTACTGTAAGTCCAAGCCCCGCTACGTAAAACCCGGGCAGGTACAANGTCTTTGTTATAGTTGCTTATAATTTCTTCTATGCTCAGATGTCCAGCAATGGGGTTTTTCTTTGTAACTTGGCTATAAAAGGTCGGNTCAAATACGTCTAGGCACCATTCGTGGACATTACCTGCCATATCGTATAAACCATAACCATTCGGCTCAAAACTCCCCACTGGTGCCGTGTTTTCGTCCCATATATCCTTACCGCCAATGCCNGCATAATTGGCGTTATCATGACTGATTTCNTCTCCCCATGGGTATTGCTTTCTCACTAATCCTCCACGGGCGGCATATTCCCATTCTGCTTCAGTNGGTAACCGTTTCCCTGCCCACTTTGCGTATTCCATCGCCTGATACCAATCGACGTAAATCATTGGGTGCTGATCCGTGGGTGAATATTTTGGCACATCATCCCAGTGGTTGTAGGTATATCCACTTTCTTGTACAAACTTCTTGAATTGCTTTACCGTTACCTCTCGAATGTCCATGTAAAAAGGATCTAATCTTACCAAATGCACGGGATGAGCATAGGTAATGTTTTNGTCACCCATCTCGAAACTGCCAGCAGGAATCAAGACCATCTCAGCGCCATCTTTTTTCCAANTGACCCGTTTTTTTACGTGTTTTTCTATAAGATCNTCTGAAACTGGATCACACCCCACTAAGCAACATAGCACCAATAAGGTGAATTCTTTAATACCANGTGAAATCCTTTTTTTAATCTTCATGTTTTTCAATTTATACCTGGATTTAGCTTATAAGTATAGCGGTGAGTTAGATAGAGAAGACAATCTGATATCGGATGGGGGACAAGGTCGTGCAATGTCGGAGGAATATTTCTCTCATTAGGTACGCTAAATTGGAGATATATAGGCTGGAATTAGAAAGTTTTAATCCATATTAACAACACAGCGAAAACCGACGTAGCTTGTGTTAGCTCGAGGAATACTGTTGTAGCGGTAGGCAACACGCATATTCCCAACTGCACTATGCCAGGCTCCCCCTCGCAATATGCGATTTGATGTTATTCTTACATAATTTTTGGTGATTCCTTCTATATTCCAGCGGGCAGATATAGGGTTTTTCTTTGGGCTCTTATGGTAAAATCGATCGTCATAGGAGTCCAGACACCACTCCCATACATTGCCTGCAACATCCAGTAACCCAAAACCATTGGCAGCAAAACTGCCTACTGGGGCTGCCTGTTTATACCATTTATGTTTACTATCAGGATTCAAATAATTGGCATCATCATGGCTCACGTTATCTCCCCAAGGATATAATTTGCTCTCCAAATTGCCGCGGGCTGCGTATTCCCACTCAGCTTCTGTAGGCAACCTCTTTCCAGCCCATTGAGAGTAGGCCATGGCGTCGTACCAAGTCACAAAAACTATTGGATGATCATCTGTGGGTGAATATTTAATGATATCCTCCCATCGGTTGTAGTTGTATCCACTATCTTGCACAAACTGCTTAAATTGTCCCACGGTGACTTCGTGAATGTCCATATAGAAGGCACTTAACTCTACTCTGTGGACTGGAGTGGCATTTACCATGTTACCCATGTGGTCGCCCATTTCAAAGGTTCCAGATGGGATTAAAACCATCTTTGCACTATCTTTCTTCCATATAATCTCTTTGGCATGTATTAGATCAACTACAATCCATACAAACAACAAGTAGGATAATGCGATGATGCTGATTGGTTTTTTCATTAAAACCTCTGTTGGGTTATTTTAACAGGATATTTGGAGTGTGTCTTGAAAACTTAAGTGGCGAAATTAAGAGTGCGGGGAACATTTGCTGCGCACCAGAAACTGAGTACAAAACTAAAGTCAACTTCTGGCCGCCGCTTATCGCACCAAGTCGCATGTAGGTCAATAGCGTAAAAGAGATAAAGCTCACTCCTCATTATTTTATGGGTGTCGTTTTTTCTTGATCTTCTTTCTCACAACTTAGCACACAACAGCATACTAATAATAACACTCGCGCGCTTTAAAATCTTTTTACAAAATACCATCTATGTCTATTGTTTATTTCGTCGTGATTCTTAGGTTTACTTGACTGAATCCACAGATTGAGCGAGGCGGAAACCAACGAAGGACACTCTTGAAATAGGGTAGAGTTGAAGTCTAAAGGTGGTAGAACACCGATTAATATTATCAATCCAAGATCCTCCGCGAATGACGCGCCAACTTCCGATTTCAGGTCCTTTTGGATTTTTGTTGGAAGTATAAGTATAATAGACGTCACTATACCAATCTGCTGTCCATTCCCAGACATTTCCTGCCATGTCCATGGCGCCATAGTAGCTTTTCCCTTTAGGGTAATGTCCGACGGGCGCAACCATATCATCATATCCATCACTTCCATTCCATACATTGGCATACGCTTTGAGGGCATTTCCCCAGGGCCAAAGTCGGTCGGTTGGGCCCGCTGCCGCTTTTTCCCATTCTGCTTCTGTCGGGAGGCGCCCACCCGCCCATTTGGTGTAAGCCGTTGCATCATACCAGGAAACACCTACCACAGGATGAAGTGGATATTCTAGAGCCCGATCCGGCCATAAGCCGACTCCATGAGCAGGTGAAAAATTCTCAGGTGCATGTGTTCCTGTAGCTTTCCAGAATTCATAGTATTCTTGGTTGGTAACCTCGTATTTCCCTATTTCGAATGTATCGAGGTACACTCTATGGGATGGTTTTTGATCTGCGGCTCGATTGTCGCTGCCCATAGTGAACCAACCAGCGGAAATCCGTATCATATTTTGGGGGTTGCTGAGAGTATTAGTGGCAGTCAAGAGTAAAACCAGCAGTAGGGTGAGGCATATGATAGTGGACTTGTTCATTGTAATGTTTATTCTATCAGGCTTTCGTAGGCTTGATAATGTTCATTGGCCCTTTTAATATTGCCGGCTTTTTCGTATACTCGNGCNAGGTTGAGATGATAAAAAGGAATCTCTGGNGCCNGTCCTACCGCTTTTTGAAATGATTGGATCGCTTTGGATATGTCTCCCATCATTACGTAGGCAGATCCCAGTGTATTGTACAAAATCGATTGGTTTGGACTNAGTTTAATTGCATGCAATAATGTGTCTCTGGANGGAATGGGATGGCCGAGGTTCATGAAGGCNCGACTAAGACCAAGATAGTGGGAAATATTTCGCGGNTCAAGTTGAATACATCGCTGAAATGTCTTTACAGCTAACGGATAGTTTTCCCTCTTCATGGATAACTTGGCTAATTCATCCAAAGCTTCGATATTTTCTGGTTCTGCTTGTGTTAAACGGGATAACCGTTCATGTTCGGTAGNNTCCTTCTGCAGTTGTTGAAATTGGAGCATTTCNACNTGNCCTTTTTCGCGTTCCCCAATGCGAAGGTAGGCTGTTCCTAAACCATGGTGTGACTGTGGAAAAGTAGGTGCTANCTGAATCGATTTCTCAAAGTGTGGTATGGCCTCTTTGTAATTTCCTTGGTTAAGGTTTGCCATACCTAAGTGATACCAAGTAATCGTTGATAGGGGATTCAACTTGGATGCCTTTGTTANTGTAGAGGANGCTTCAACNAATTGGCGNCGTTGNATTTGAGCCTTGCCTAGTGTTTTTANGGCACGTNCGTGNTTNGGNGCGTAATCAACAGCTTTTTTTAGTGTTTTGGATGCTTCTTCCCATTTTCCAAGATTGAAGAGAGCTTTNCCACGTGAATATAAAGCTTCTATATTATCTGNTTTTAACTCAAGNGATTTAGTGGTTGCCAAAACGACACTGTTCCACCGTCNATCCTCCTCGTACGCCATACTAAGATAATGATGGACTTCGTAGTGATTTGATTCGATTTCCAGTGCTTTTTCTAGTTCATCGAGGGCTTTAGGAGTATTACCCTGGAACATAAGCATGATTCCTTGATCGAGGTGCTCAACATACTTTAGGTGCTGNAACTCAGTATTGGTTTGACTAACACCGAAAGAGTAGATCAATACAAAGTTANATAAGAAGATCGAAATCATCNGTNNCACTGTACTAAGNGCCATCATTGTTTTGGGATTAACTGACGCAACCAAGTTCNAATTGGAGATTATCATACCCTNAATCTGTCTGTCAATGACATCATATTAAGGGGGTGTTAAAAACATCGGAAGNTAGGAATTGATTCTAGTAATCTCGTCAAGCCTCGATACCATTTTGATCTNTTGAGTGTTACACGGGACTCCTGACNATTTCAACCNCTTATTTTTTTTAGGTTCTATTAGTAGGGAGAACCTAAAAAAAATAGCGGCACACAACTGACGAATGTGTGCCGCTAAAAAGTCACAACTGTTTGGTTTTGAGTTAAATTACTTGTCTGANTTAATATCTCCCCAAANGCTCGNNNNTTTATCGNGTGGCGAAACCGCNGTTCCNAAANTACCTATNTNNNCAAGGAACGCNGCCTTNGATTGNCCCGCTTTCGGGTAGATTTNNACTTTGCCCATTGTNGCNTCATCAAAGTGGAGGTTGGCATAGTCGTGNCCACCACCTTCACCACAACGATAAGACAAGACGTTTGCACCTTTTTCGAGCGTNACTTCAACATCAAAGTCAACNTCTGTCGGATGTCCCGTCCATNNGNNATCGTTGAACCATTTGGCNCCATTAATCCAGATTTGCGCATGATCATCCTGTGCTGGAGACATAACGGCTNTCATTTTGCTTGGTGCATNNATNACAATNANTTGATAGGTNTCGAAATTATCGGTATCGGGTAAGCCATATCTGGAGGACATGTTGCGCCCGCCTGCATCAGCAGGCCCTTTTCCTAAACTGACGACTCNCCANTCACCTTTGGCTGGNGGCTTTGCTNNGACCATGAGGTGTTTTCCCCATTTGTCAAGCATGACGGACTTGGTTTTCATTAACCCTGCCATGGTTGATAATTCGACTTGGGTCAACTTACCTCCAGACCCT
>PBXZ01000049.1:0-12212 GCA_002729415.1 Candidatus Poribacteria bacterium
GTTCTTCTCTTATCGCTGAATTTACAAATTCAGGCAGAAGAAGAATTGCCTGAGATTATTGGAGAACATTACAGGCATGGTCTCCAATATTTCAAGGAAGATCAATACCAGAAAGCGATTCAGGAGTTCCAAGCTGTNCTNAANCAACACCCTCATTTTTTTNCGGCTAACTANTATCTGGCAGAGATTTATCAANCNCAAGGGNTACCNGCCAANGCCATNCCTTANTATCAANAAGTNATTGAATCCNCAACTGNTTTTGNAACTTTAACTGAACGNTCAGAAATACACTANCAATTAGCTTCTGCNTACCGATTACTTGAACAATANGATGAAGCNATTNATCAGTATCAAAATGCNATAGATCTNNANTCGNATCATNCNGCNGCATANCAGGATTTNGGCGTAACCTATTCNCAACAAAAACAATATAAACTGGCTGTAAAGACTTTTCAGCAAGCAATTGCTGTCTTACCAACAAGTGCCATGCCGCATTACAATCTGGGTCTCATTTACTTGAAGCTTGGAGATTTTGATCAGGCAGCCACCACCTTTCAGCAAGCAATNACAAAAAATCCAAAGTTTGTCGATGCCTACAATGGACTGGGTGAAATCCAGCTCAAATTAGGTCAGCTTGACCAAGCCATGGAAACCTATCAAACAGCTAATCAGCTAAACCCAAATTCATTAGCGGCTCACTATGGTCTGGGCCAAATCTATGCTAAAAAGGAGGATTTTTCTTCCGCCCTCTCAGAGTATCAAAAAGCTGTCAGAATTCAAGCTGATCATTCGGATACCCGCTATAAACTTGCCCAACTTTACATGAAAACCGGAGAAGCAGAAAAAGCCAAAATAGAAATGGCGTTTTTCCAAACATTGCGACAAACTGACCCTTTACTAGCTAAAGCACAAGAATGGGTAATGGCCAACCCAGAGGCTCCTGAAGGATACAACAACCTGGGAATTGTATACGCAACGCGACAACGATATGATTTAGCAATCCAGAACTATAAACAAGCGACAAAACTGTCACCGTCATTGGCAACCGCTCACTATAACCTTGGGCTCATTTATGGGAAAACTAGTCAACGGCAGTTAGCTATTGAATCCTACAAACAAGCCATAACACATCAACCTCATCTGGCAATTGCTCATAATAATTTAGCTGTGTCTTATGCCAAACAGAAAGCAACGCTTGCTTCTGCTCTAAAACATGCTAAAATAGCTGTCAAATTGGCTCCCAAAGAAGCGAACTATTACGATACGTTAGCTCTAGCGTATTACAAAGGCCAGATGTATTCGGAAGCAGAGGAAACTATCAGAAAGGCGATTGAACTGGAGCCTCAAAATCAATCTTATCTTGATCGGCTAACCCAAATTCTTCACGGTAGAGGAAACCAATAGTTTTTGATTTAACTAACACTCATTTTTTGACGGTACAATCTTTTGTCATCTCCCGCATTATTTCGATAAAGGAATAAACAGATGGATAAACTACACCAACCAACACTAAGCGGTCGAGAATTAGAAACGTATCATCAGCAAGGATACGTTCGACTGGGCAAAGTGGCACCCAAGTTAGAGATCGAAGCGCTTTGTCAACGAATCAATGATATTATGCTTGGAAAAATTCGATACGACAACATGTTGATGCAACTATGTCCCTCTGCCGGCCAACTGGATTTATCCAAGCAAACGAGAGAGTTTAAGGAAGCATCACTCAAATACCGAAAAATTCAAGATTTGGAGCAAGATACTCTTTTCCTTAACTATATCCAAAAACCGCTTTTTCGTGATATTACACAAAAAGTTTTAGGGGAGAATGTCTCAATTTTCCGAGCTATGTTTTTCAATAAACCGGCGGAGCAAGGGGTGACTATTAACTGGCATCAAGATGGTGCTGGTGGGTGGAACCTGAGTATTCCTCCTAAAATCACTATCTGGACTGCACTTGATCCAACATATATTTCCAATGGGTGCCTCCAAATTATTCCAGGTTCACATAAGACAATGATTCCAGAAAAAGGTGATTTGCTCTCACCGGAAGAGATTGAGGCTCATGCACCTGATGATAAACGACTCTATTTGGAAATGGAAATGGGTGAAGTCGTACTTTTACATAATTGGACCCTACACCGTTCAGAGGTTAACACTACCAATCAACCGAGACGCGCATTTAGTGTTTGCTACATTGACGCTGCCACTCGACAGAAATCTAACAATCACCAATTCCCGCAAATTTTTCCCACTTACGTCCCATCATAGTGGATAGTCTGCCATATATAAGTAAGAGGCAGCTACATTTCACTAACACACTATCGGTTCTGAACAGTGATAAGTTTTGCTCCTTTTTTCGCCAGACCATATTTCTTGATCAGTTCTCTACTCAGTTTTTTTGTTTTAACCCAGATATTAGCCGAGAATGCCAATCAATTCGTTGATGTTACGCTTGAATCAGGTATCAACTTTCGTCATCATGATGGCAGAAGCGGGCAAAAGTATTTACTCGAAACATTAGGATCTGGCGTATCCTTCTTTGATTACGACAACGATGGCTATATTGATTTGTATATCGTTAATGGAGCGGATCTTCCTGGTTGTGTATCACCTATTCCTCCAACTAACATTCTNTATCGAAACAATGGTGATGGAATATTTACTGATGTCACTGCGATTGCAGGTGTTGGAAANACTCAATACGGTGTTGGGTGTGCTGCTGCTGATTATGATAACGATGGTGATGTTGATTTATATATTACCAACTATGGNCCAAATGTTCTGTATCGAAANAATGGTGATGGNACATTTACTGATGTCACACAGTTNGCTAATGTTGGTGAGAGCCGTTGGAGTACTAGTTGTGCTTTNCTNGACTANGATAATGATAGTTACTTAGATCTATTGATTATCAANTACATGAAATTTTCGGTTGAAGAAAACAGTTGGTGGGAGATTAAAGGGGTTCGAACTTACCGTAGTCCTGCTGATCAAATTGCTGGAAGTATTTTTGTCAGTGAACCTGATACTTTGTACCGAAACAATGGTGATGGAACATTCACTGATGTCACGAAACCNGCGGGAATTCTGTTGTCGGGACTTGGACTTTCCGTTGCTGTGGGTGACTATGATAACGACGGAGATGCAGATATCCAAATTTCAAACGATATGGAACGCGATTTCCTNTACCAAAACAACGGAGACGGAACATTTAATGACGTTGCAGCCTTTGCGGGTGTTGGTTATGACGAAAATGGAATGCCGGGTAGCGGGATGGGATCAAGCTTTGGTGATTACGACAACGATGGAGATCTCGATCTAATTGTTAGTAATGCTTCTGCTATGCCAGCCATCTTATATCGGAATGAAGGGAGTAGTTTCTTTTCCGATATCTCTTTTTCTATCGGCATCGGACCTGTTACGCTACCATACTTTAAATGGGCGATCGAGTTTATTGACCAAGATAACGATGGTTTTCTTGATATTTTTATTGCTAATGGCCATTTGCAGGAAAATATTNGCCTGTTTTCGGATGAAAATTATCCGCAGCAGGACCTGCTTTTTTGGAACCAAAAAGGGAAGAAATATGTTGATATTTCGGCTGGGGCCGGGTTAGCCGAAATGGCCAAAAAAGTGAGCCGAGGGATGGCTTTTTCGGATTATGACAATGATGGAGATCTCGACATTTTTATCANTAATTCCAACCAGTCAGCCAACTTGCTCCGTAACAAAAACGGTAATAAAAACAACTGGATTACAATTAAAGTTCGTGGCACACAAAGTAATCGGAGTGGTATCGGCACACGGGTCAAAGTTATAACTGGTGATTTGTCACAGACAAAGGAAGTTCGAAGTGGATCCAGTTATTTATCACAAAATGACCTACGACTTTTGTTCGGATTAGGCAACTATAGAAAAGCTGATCATATTGAGGTTAGATGGCCAAGTGGGCTAAAACAGAAGTTTTCGAATATAGAAGCTAACCAGATACTGGTAATAGAAGAAGGTATCCCAGCTGATAGTCTTAGCCAGTAGGTAGAATGTAGATCAAATTTGCTGATATTATTTAACTAGCGAATAGGTAAGATAAGGAAATTTGCAATTTTGAATAGTTTGCAATTTTGAATAGAATAAAAAGATGAAAGCAAAATTATTATGTGGTAGCATGGCATGCCGGATTAGAAGAGTTACTCAACCAAACAAATTCTCTCACCTTATTGCTTGTCAATAACTGATTATAGGAGATATAAAAGATATGAGTCTTGATGTGCGTTCTGCTAAATTATTGGATTTAGTTGATAGTGGAGCTCAGGTAGAACANATTGGAACAGGTTGTGTGTTTACTGAAGGTCCTATATGGGATGCCGAAGGGGATTTTCTGCTTTTTAGTGATATTCCGGCGAATCAGATGAAGAAATGGACATCTGATTCGGGGATTACGACTTTTCGTCAACCCTCGGGTAAATCGAATGGATTGACTTATGATAAACAAAAGCGACTTATTGCCTGCGAACATGCTAATCGCCGTGTCTCGCGAACCGAATCGGATGGTACTGTCACAACNATTGCTTCACATTATGAAGAGAAAAAACTTAACAGCCCAAACGATGTAGTCGTTAAATCCGATGGTAGTATTTATTTCACTGATCCTCCTTATGGTTTGACAGCCATGTATGGAGAGGAAGGTGGGCAGGAACTTGATTTTCAGGGAGTTTATCGCTTATCAGAAGATGGTCAGGAGTTAACACTTCTGGTTGATGATTTTGACCGACCGAATGGTCTCTGTTTTTCACCCGATGAATCGGTTCTATATGTTGATGATACCGCGCGAATGCATGTTCGGGCCTTTGATGTTCAGTCCGATGGAACCTTAGCAAATGGCCGGATTTTCGCCGAGGAAGAGGGCGAAAATGGTGTGCCGGATGGAATGAAGGTCGATCAACAAGGAAATGTCTACCTGACAGGTCCGGGAGGGATCTGGGTTTTCGATCCAGTAGGGACGCATCTTGGTGTGATTCAGGTTCCAGAAGTAACAGCTAATTTGGGGTGGGGAGAGGATGATTGGAAGACGCTTTTCATCACTGCTACCACTTCAATTTACCGGATTCAGCTAAAGGTTTCTGGGATTCCTGTGCCCTAATGCAGGTTCAATTAGGAAACAACCTCCATCAGCCTNGGGCAAGATCCATCCTCTTAGGTTGATTCACCATGTTTCTGATTTGATAGAAAGAATATAGCAATAGGCCATTAATGGAAAAATTGTTTCCATCCTTTGGTCTTGAATGTTAATGATAAAAATGGCTCAATTATGCAGTAGCTTATTTAGGTCATTAACGTTACGTACGACCATGTATTGATGACCGAGAGCTTCAACTTGGCCTTGATACCTTTTCTGTGATTCCGACAATCTTCCCTTGGGTGTTTTAATTTCCAGATGAATCGTTTGTCCACCTGTCAGGAACAATAGGAAATCTGGGGATCCCGCCTTACCAAAACGGATAAAACTACCGTTCTCAGTCTTTAGCCCACCACTGTTGTTCTTAATGTAGACTAACAGCTTCCTTTTTTCGAGAATACCGAGATATTGCTCAATTGCAGTTTGAATCTGTTTTTCTGGGATTTTTCTCAGATGTTGAACTCGATGGTGTGTGTTCTGTGTGTTCATTACTTCGGATAATGGTGGCAAACTCGAAGACCAAACCTCGCTTAACTTTTATTATAAGAACTNGAAAAAAATAGGAATCCGCATACAGGTGGTTTTTAGATTGCGATAATGCGCGATAATTCCTTCACGAAATTTATTAAGGCATATCTTTCAATTTCAATATATTTAAACGTTAGATCACAATATGCGTTTCGATTAAAGCACGGCCGAAATCCCATGTATCTGCCTGAGATTTTTAACCGGACTTTATNATNATTCTCCTTAGTTTTCAGGATAACGTCCAGAGTCAAAGAGATGGTCACGCAATGGAATAAAATTGGACTCGGGCAGTTTATAGAAGTTACCCTTAATTTTATAAGGCAATTCTGTTTTCAGAAATGTCAAATTGCAAAATAATCGGATGGTTAAATAAAGTTAAGATGTTGAACAAAAAACACGAAAAACATGCCAAATTGATGTGGGGTATACGNTTCTTTGTCATTANTGTTTTAATAATGCCAATTTCTTCTGTTGNNCAGGACTCTTGGCCTCAGTGGCGAGGGCCAACTAGGGATGGTAAGGTTCAAAATGGTCAATGGCTAACTAGTTTAGATGAAAAACATTTAACCACACTCTGGCGTGTAGNGCTTGGTCCTTCCTAATAGTGGTCCGATCTTAAGTGAAAACATGGTTTTCGTTACGGAGACTCAAAATAAGAAGTATGAGGTTGTCCGCGCTTTCGATCGACAGAATGGTCAAGAATTATGGAAGACGAGTTGGGAAGGAAAAATTAAAGTTCCCTTTTTTGCTGGTAAGCGAGGGNCTTGGATTCGTTCCACACCTGCCTTTGACGGAGANCGATTATACGTATCGGGGATNCGTGATGTGCTTTTTTGTCTTCATTCAGAAGATGGACGNGTGATCTGGAAATTGGACTTTGTTGATCAATTTTCTACACCTCTGCCTAATTTTGGATTTGTCTCCTCACCTTTGGTAATAGATCAGCATGTTTATGTTCAGGCTGGAGCTTCCTTTGTTAAGATCGACAAATATACTGGTGAAGTCATTTGGCGGAGCTTAGAGGATGATGGAGGGATGTACAATAGTGCCTTCTCTTCACCTTATCTGACTTCCATATTNAATCAAGAGCAAATTCTTGTACAAACCCGCAACGTTTTGGCTGGGGTAAGCCTGNAAANGGGGAATGAACTTTGGTCACATAATGTACCGGCCTTTCGTGGAATGAACATCTTGACGCCAACTATTCACCAAAACTTGGTTTTTACCAGTTCTTATGGTGGAGCGACGTTTGGTTTTGAGCTAAATAAGACCGAAAACTCATGGAACATCAAGGAGAAATGGAAAGATCCCGCGCAGGGCTACATGTCATCACCAATCATAATTTCTGATCATGTCTACCTACATTTAAGAAACCGTAGAATGGCCTGTTTTAATATTAAGACGNGAAAACGGGAATGGATAACTTCCAAACGTTTTGGCGAATATATGAGCATGATAGCGCAAGATAACCTGATTATTGCCTTGAATGATCGTGGTGTTCTATTGCTTATTAAGGCTAATCCAGAAGAATTTGAGTTATTAGACTCACGGAAAATCAGCGATGACTCAACTTGGGCACACCTGGCGGTTACCAACAATCGAATTTGGGTTCGTGAATTGCGCTCGCTGACTGTTTTCAAGTGGGNANTTCCGGTTGATACGGATTTACCGATTAGTACAATTTCATTTTCTAACCCTGAAATCCTNACACAGTAAGGGTTTTAACGACTTCTCTACATAGTCTGAAAAAACTCTCGTTGGAAGTACTTCGATTTATCGAGGTAGTATTTTCTCAATCGAGTTTGATTAGAGTCTGTGTGATTTCGTAGGGCCTGTTCAGTGACATCACTGATCGAGGATCGACAATACTCGTATAGATTCCTTGATACTTCATTGATTTTAGTTTGATGAAGTNTCTTGCCGATTTCGGTATACCATTGTGTCTCATTTAAATACCTCTCTGTATTTTTAATCGTTGTATTTGAACAATATTTTCATAAGGTATTTATGAGGGGGAAATAGACACTTTTGACTGAAATCGGAAATTTATACGTTTTAGTGGTGTGGCCAGTCGACTTGAGGTTGCAGATTATCGGTTCGAATTGTTGTGACGTGGATTCATTCATACATATAACTATCCCAAATTACGAATGATATNGTCAATAATACTGTTGTAAAAACAAAGACAATCAGCACTATAAAACGTGAACTCATTTAATCAGCAAGTCGCTGAACCTNTACACCTTTCGTCTGAGCTTTATTGGTTATTATCGGAAGAGCTTCAACCATTAGATCAGAGCTTTTTACGACTCTATTTTTACCGTCCTTCATCACGAAGTGGAGATTGTATCCGGCTTTCTTATTATCACCCCTTTTCTTGATCGAGATTTTACTAGTTTCTTCAAAAATGATTTCTTGCTGGTTTTCAGTTGTGAAGCCATTGCTACTTACCACAAGTTGATCTGTGAATAATCCCGGAACCAATCCAAACAGTAGGCCTGGGCCGATGATCAGGCAGAGCCAACAACCAAAAGATTTGGGAAAACTTGTAGTTAGTACTCCGATGAGTCCGACAATACATATACAGATCGATCCTACTAGTGAGGTAAGTCCAACCCAAGTCTCGTATTGGAAGATGGTTTTTCCATCCTGGACAGTTTCATTGATACAGCTGGTCAAAAACAGAAACGAAACCAAGTTGATTGTCAACNTAAAAGTTCGGTAGATACTTCTGTTCATAGGTATCCTTTCCTGCTTTTTTAATTTTTAGAGAGGTAATTTACGGGACAAAGGGGAGGGACGAAGGGGATTAAGCCCCANCGTTTTACTATTTGTCTGTCAAATGCCGAAGAAAAAATGAAACCAGTGTTTCCTGTTTTTCTTCATCGGGTACGATTCCGAGTTTTTCGGCGTACACTACGGCTTCCAACCCAACTTCTTCTGCCCGTGTTTTTAAAGCAACTGCATGGAGAGGATGATGGAGCAAATGATCAAGCCCCTCTGGTGTTCCTCCATGCTGTCCGTTAGAAACATAAATAGGTGGATCATCCGGCGACATTAAACNGAGAAGATCCACATCTTTTCGGATTGCGTCTAACTCTTTGCCGAATGAATCCGTACCTTGTTGAGTGTTGAGAAACACATCTTGTAACCCATAAGCGCTAAGAAACATGAGAAGTAGTTCCGAATTGACCGGAATCTGGAGAATTTCTGGCCACTTTAGGATATCATAGGTGGCTTGGGTGGAAAANGCACCTGACACCTTTAACCGGGTNGATTCCCTTAAAACTGGGTCTGAATGATTCGGATCAGACATNTCCGACTGGAAAGCAAGCCAAAGTGAAGTACCCGCACCAGCAGAGTTNCCATAAGCACCAATCCTGCTTTTGTCAATATTCCATTCATCAGCTTTGTTACGAATGAACTGTAATGATCGTTTAGCGTCATTAAGGCATGTCATCACGGTNCGAACATCAGTATAATTCATATACCTATAGTTGATTGTTNCAAAGGAAACTCCCGCATCTAAAAATCGGGGTATATTCTTTGATTTATACACTTGAGACTTGTCACTTCCGGTAAAACCNCCACCGTGAATAAAAACAACAATTGGTGTTGGNACATCACTNTNTACCAACCAAACATCAAGTAAATTTCTTTCATGTGAACCATATTTGACATCTGCGAATGTAGCTGGTACCCCATTAAGGTTGATAGCTGGTGGTANANCTTTACTGTCTNAATACGGTGTTTGAATCAACATACTNATTAAAAAGAGCATCTTGTATTTCACTTATTGTTTCTCCTNGTTTTGGTGTGTTTTGTCTGAAACGTTTTAGATATCAAACAGATGACAAGATATAAACCATAACCCGCCATCATCAGTTCCAATATGACTTAGTCAGTAGGTAGAATAGTTAAACTGTCACCTATGTTCGGACATTTAAGAATACACCTTTTACCTAAGANGTTAGGTAATCTTTTTATATCTTTGTGTTTGTAAAAGCAAAATGGTTACGTAAACATTAAACCATTTGAACTAAGCTCTTGATCCTGTCGGAGTATTTTTCTCATTGATTTAGAATGGGAAACGACCCTTCTTGTTTATGAATCCATATTTGTCATCTTTTTGACTCTTGTCAATCTTTCATTAAACTTCGATTCGACACCATCCCTCTGACNAAAGATGNGAAAGTATGCCACTCAATGTTATTCGTGTTCGTGATAAACTTAAACCTATGAGAATGTTATATTGAAATTGTTCCAGATTGTTCTGTTGGAACGTTTTNGTAGATTCATGAAAGTAAAGTAGATCTCAACGGTATCATTCTCGTTTTGACAGATGGAGAGGATACAATGGATTTGTCTAAGTCTCCCTTTCAACACGATATTTCCCCTCGTTCCGTAGTAATTGGTTTGGTCTGTGTTGTCTTATTTTGTATTGTAGTACCTTACAACGATTTCCTGATCGAAGGTACTTTTTTGGCAGGAAATCATTTTCCGATAGGATCGGTTTTTCTGCTTNTGCTAACTTTATTGTTGGTTAATCCAGTTTTGAAAGTTATTCGTCACAAGTGGATGCTGAGTGAGACAGAATTGATTACCATCTGGTGTATGATGTTGGTCTCAATTGGAATTCCAACNGTTGGATTAGCAAGGTGGTTGTTTCCACTCNTGGTTGGTTTTCGATATTTCGCCACACCAGAAAACGATTGGCAGACACTTTTCGGACCTTATTTCTCAAACTGGTTAGCACCAGTAGACTCTGATGTGGTTCGTTTTTTCTATGAAAAAAATCCAGAAGGAATGCCAATACCCTATTTTTCTTGGATCAAACCACTNATTTTTTGGATGGGTGTTATCGGTGGGTTGTGGTTACTGATGATCACCTTGAGTGTGATTTTTCGTCGACAGTGGATCGAACGTGAAAAATATATTTTCCCTCTGGCANAATTACCGAATGAGATGGTATCTCCACCNGCANCGGTCAACTATTTCAATTCATTTTTTAAGAATCGGTTGTTNTGGNTTGGGTTCTCAATNCCAGTCCTAATACANGCTTGCAATGGTCTGNACTTTTATTTTCCATCTTTCCCGATCNTTCCCTTAAAACTACGNTTAGACCCCTATTTAAGTGAAAAACCGTGGAGCGCNGTCCTTCCATTATGGCTATACCTTTTTCCTTCTATGATCGGATTCACNTACCTAATTCGCTTGGACGTGGCCTTAAGCATTTGGGCCTTTTTCTTACTCTACCGATTGCAATTGGTCATTGGCACCGCTTTTGCCATACCGATGGAAAGATCAATGGGTTATGGTAGTCGTGCTTATGCTTCGCACATGGAGATGGGAGGTTATATTGTATCCGTAATTTACTTTGTTTGGGTTGGAAGACACCATCTACTTCGAATGCTAGGAACATTTTTTAGTCGAAAAAAGTTAGATCCAAGTGAACCCATCTCGGAACCATGGATCCTTCCATGTCTTTTACTTGGTATTTTAATTCCTTCTATTTTACTACACTTGGCAGGTGCATCCCTGGTTCTCTGTTTCGGTGTAGTTGTCTTGATGGGAATCTCTTCAATAATGCTAACCTATATGGTAATTGCCGGTGGCATCTTGCACATCAACAGTTCCTTCCGTGCTTTTGATTTGTACCATACTGCCTTGGGATCTGGAGGCATTGGACGAAATAACCTGTCGGTTTTGACCATACCTGCGGCAATTTTTCGGACCAAGCGTGGTTTCTTGATGCCCCATGTTAGTAACATATTCAAGATGGCAGATACGGCTAAAGTTAACGGAAAACAATTGCTTATGTCAATAGTACTTGCATTGACCTTAGCAGTTGGCTTAACTTGTATAACTTTCCTGTGGATCGTCTACCGAACGGGTGCATTGAACATGCAGCATTGGACTTTTGTCACTGCACCACAAACTCCGTTCCGATGGTTGGAAACACAATTTCAATTGCCAACCGAAACCAATTGGGTGAACCTCGGTTTTATTGGTGTTGGCGCAATTATAATGACTGGTCTATATTGGATACGTAACAACTTTATCTGGTGGCCATTACATCCAATCGGATTTGTTTCTTCACCGGGAGAATGGCCATTGAACAACCTATGGTTTTCAATCTTTATCGGATGGTTAGTCAAGTCTACGTTGCTTAAGTATGGAGGTTTGAAACAGTTCCGGCAGGCGAAACCATTCTTTTTCGGACTGGTTCTTGGTGATTGTTTTATCGGTGGTGTATGGGCGGTTTTT
This sequence comes from Candidatus Poribacteria bacterium, assembly GCA_002729415.1. Lineage (GTDB taxonomy): Bacteria > Poribacteria > WGA-4E > WGA-4E > UBA9662 > UBA9662. Next base: position 11,969 of record PBXZ01000049.1, read on the forward strand.
GGTATGATTGTAGGAGATGGATACACTATGTTACCAGGGTAATTCTTATTTCATCAAAACACACTGAAGTCCAAAAAGGATATAAGATATTTAATTACTGATTTCAAGTACATAGTTCAGGCCTTTTGGTGATAAATTACTTGTCATTATTTTCTTCGAGAAGTTCTGATAAATGGGAAAAAAGAAATCCCTAGATTAGAATGGTACTAGTAAACGACTTAATCTCTACTACGAAGTTTAACCA
>PBXZ01000050.1:0-34936 GCA_002729415.1 Candidatus Poribacteria bacterium
TCCGCGCATGACATGCACGTTGTCGGATGTCCTGAACCAGCTGCCGCCGTTGATGTAATCGAATGAATACGTAAATCATTCGCTTTCTGTTCCAATATTCCTATCAAGTCTGTCATATTTTATCCTGAAGTTCTCGCTTTTTATTAGTTTACGATTGATCGAATGAGTTTGACCAAAATATCTGCGGCATATTCGACGTCTTCGCGACTGACATCACAATTTGTAACAAGCCGGATGCGGTCCTGGTCGAAGTAAGAGATTCGAATGCCATGTTCGCTAGCAATTTTGACAAATTCTGGGGCAGTAATACCAATCTTCTGGACATTAACCACGACCATATTTGTGTGAAAATCTGTCTGGTTGAGTTCAAGATTGTCGATTGCTGCGAGCTCTTTAACTAGATATTGCGCGTTTTCATGATCATCAACAAGGCGATCGACCATTTCTGTTAAAGCGATAATCCCCGCAGCCGCAATAACACCGGATTGGCGCATCCCGCCGCCAAGTCTTCGACGTACCTGAATTGCATTTGCGATAAAACCACTAGAACCGACTAACAATGACCCAACTGGTGCAGACAAACCTTTGGATAAACAAAATGATACAGAGTCGGCGCAATCGGCAATATCCTTAACCCGAACACCTAGCGCGTGTGCGGCATTGAAGATCCGTGCACCATCAAGATGAACTGGCACATCATAACGAACTGCAACTGACTGCATAATCCGCATTCGTTCAAGTGAAACCGCCCGACCTCCACGCCGGTTATGGGTGTTTTCTAAACAGATGAGACCTATTTTAGGAAAGCGAATTGGGTCCCGTTGAAGATAGAATTCAACCTGATCTGGATCCGGACAACCATCATCACTATTAATGGTGATGGGCATAACGCCACCTAAAGCAGAAATAGCGCCACATTCGTAATAATAGATATGAGCTTCTGAATCAAGAATTACTGTGTCCCCAGCATTGGTATGCGTAAGAACAGCAACATTGTTACCCATGGTTCCAGTCGGAACAAAGAGAGCAGCTTGCTTTCCAAGCTTCCTAGCGGCAAGAGATTGCAAACGGTTTACGGTAGGATCCTCGCCAGCGCAATCATCACCAACTTCGGCATACATCATGGCTTCACGCATCTTCAAAGTCGGCTGGGTAACTGTATCACTTCTCAGATCAACACATCTGTTTGGCATTCAGATCGTGGTTCTTACTTGTTACTTCAATTGATCGATTCGACGTTCTGCCGCGGAGGAAAGATAGTGCATTCTACAATCTTCAATTATCTTTTTGAAAGATTCAATAGCTTGATCGATTTGTCCAAGTTTAACATAGGATTCCCCCATCCAATAAGCCGATTTCGCTATGATATCTGTATTCAAGTCGTAACCGTCATTGATCTCCTCAGGATCTTCTGGGATTTCTTCCTCTACGATCAGGGAACTTTGATATTCAATTGCGGCTTGAAAGCTATTAACTGCTTCTGGATAATCGGAGTTTTCATGATAGGCTTTAAAACCTAGGTATAGACTTAAATTATCCCCTTCCGGAATTTCAAATTCGCCTGCGCCCCCTGCTTCTAGATCTTCGGTAGAAACCTCTTCTCCTATATCCTCAGTTAAATCTTCTGCCTCATTCCCACTCACATTATCTTCCACAATTTCACCGTGTTCTTCTATTTCCATAATCTTCCACTGTAAACATTACTTACACTTTAATTTTTCTAATCTTGTAGATCTTAAGCTAATTTATTAACAAGCAGCATTCCACCACTCAGCTCGCCTCGAGCATTCGTTTCAAGATTTCTCATAGTATCATTTACTTTAGGCAGAACTCTAACTTGTGCTACGCGATTATGTCGTACTATTTCACTCTTTTGTTCTTTAAGATGTCGAGCAGCTCGATTGATTGGATCCTGTTGTCCCTGACCTCGGATGTTTTCCCTGATGCCAACACCAATAGGATTGCCTGATGACAGTGGTTTTGCAAAAGCCATATCAATACACCTCTGTGCTTAAGTATAACAAAGACTGATGATACACACAAGTGTATAAAATAGTGCACACACAAAGTGAACAAAAACATAATTTTTGAGACAGCAAACATATTCCAAAAGCCCATTTATACTGTCAACACACAAAAAAAACAACTTGGCATCAATTATGCTACTAAGCTTGAGTAGAGCGCCAAACAGTGTTCTACAAATAATCAAAGGATAGGATATACCGAACTTATGGGGGTAGGTAGAAAGTATATCTTATCTTCTGATTATTTTAATAAAGTAAGCTGGTTAGTTTGAGTAGATTCCCCTAAAACCTGCAACACGCAAAAGTATATTCCACTTACCACATCTTCCCCCAAGTAATTTCGGCCATTCCAGTATATTGCCTGTTGTCGGGAAGTATAGTTTCCGGGTTCAAGACGACCAACACTGATAGTTTGAATTAGACTACCATTAGAACTATAGATACTCAATTCAATTTCGCCGCCAATTCCAAGCCGAAAAGGTATCCATGTTTCCGCATTGAAGGGATTCGGGAAGTTTTGGTGTAATTCGAAACTTGGTTTTAGTTTTCCCCATGTAACAGGTTTAAGGTTCATTGAAGGTTGGATTGAAATTGGATCTAGCATATCTCCAGTATGTCCAAATTGATCAAGTAGCACTTCAAACGCTGATCTAGCTTGAATCAACCCATAACCATAACTATTGTTCGGATTATTCGCATTTTTAGCGGTAGCTCGTAATACACTAGTAATCTGGTCCGTTGTTGCTTTTGGAAACGCTTGTAGTAATAAAGAAATTGCTCCCGCCGCAACTGCACATGAAAGTGAAGTCCCTCGATTGTCGCTTGAAAAACCAGACCTTGTGTTTGGAATAATGCTTGTAACCTGATTGCCTAGTGCAACAAAATCAGGTTTGATACGTCCATCATAGGTTGGTCCTTTAGAACTAAACCAAGAAACCGATTGATTTCGATTGACTGCACCAATAGCTAGCACTTTAAAACCATCAGCGGGAACTGTAATTCGCTCACCAAGCATGGTTCCCTGATTTCCCGCCGCAACAACCATTAAAATGCCCTTCTCTGTAGCTAAGTCCGCGGCAATTGTCAGTTTTGAAGTCTGACCATTTAGATCACGAAAATTATACCAAGCTGAGTAACCAAGCGAACAGTTTATTAAGTCAACCCCTTTTTCCTCAAGCCATTCGATTCCTTCAATACACCAATCTTCTTCGATAACACGTTCAAATTCTTGTCCATTCTCCGAAATCTTTTCAGTTTTGGCTAACAGGAAACTTGCTTGATATGCTAATCCAATCAGTTTTTCCGGAGCCAGACCTGCTAGAATTCCTAGAACAATTGACCCATGTTCATCTTGTTTAAGATCATCTTGATTAAATTGATCTGAGGTATCATTGTCATCATTGACAAAATCATATTGGTCGATGACATCGATATGCGTTATTGCTGTGTGTTTTAGGTTGAAACCCGTGTCTAACAATCCAATAATAATTTCTGCACCAAAAAATCCTTTTTGATGTAGAAAGTCAGCTTGAACTTGTGTGACTTGTGTGTCACTATCGCCGTAGGATTGATTGGCAGATGGCGCAGCTAAAATTTGTGACCTTGCTTCTACATGAAGTTCCGTCGTATGCGTCAAAATTGGTGTGATTGAACGTACAAACGGAAGTTTCTCTATTTGCATAATTTGCTGTAAGCTGGCTTCTAATCCGATTGCATTTAACCAACGACTCCGACTCCTCAGACGACCTCCAATTTGAAGAACACGATCAATATAAATAGAATGAACAGGAAGATCAGTAAAGTCAGCTTTACGACGTCCAGTACGAATTAATCTACGATATTTGACACGTGCTGACATCCTTTCCTGGTATAGATCTATTGCGCTTTCCAGTTCCTCTTTTGTTAAATAGCCTTTGTCCGTAAAATGTATCCAAACCTTTTGGTTTCGATTGTTGGAAGTCTCCGACAGTGATTGAAAGGGAACCTTCGGAGAAAGTACTATTTCCGCTGTAACGACAGCTGCTAGAAGAAAAACTGCCAAGATTAAACAGCTCTGTTTATGATGCATAGATATTCAAATTAGTTTTAATCACTAACCCTTATATGACGTACAGTCAACGAAAACCAGTTTTCTCGACAATAAATTCTATCAATCAAATTTATGAGGTTCCACACAGCCATCAAGATTACAAAGAACACAAAGTGATCGATTAGGCAATAACCGAAAATTCACATAACTAACAACCTAGTTGGCTAGCCTACCTTATCAAGGCAGATTTCCATCATTTCGAGATGACGGACCCGCCAACTGAGATCAATAAATTAAAGCCCAAACCAAAAATCCCTGCGTGAATACCACTGATCTTTCCATAACCAAGTAAGGCAAGACCGATGGAAACTACCAGTCCAACTGATAGACCAACTAATACAGGCTTCGTTTGCAAACCGCGCCAATTAATTCCAATCATAAAAGCAGGTGCTAACTGAACCAACATGTCAAATTTCCGATCCAACAACTTCACCAATGTTGTATTCTCTTGAAGTAGTATAGCTAACCCAACCAACACACCAATTACTATCCAACTAATTAGCTTGCCGATTTTGGTTAATTCTTCTTCTGGTAATTGATGTTTTATAAAACGAGCATAAAGATCTTTAGTAAATATCGAGGATATTGTTAAGAGCGCCGAATCTGCTGTTGACATGATAGCTGCGAGTACTGCCGCGAATAAAATCACAACCAGCCAATAACCAAAAGTCGACCCACTTTGTACCTGTCGACAAATTACCATCAAAATCTGATCGGCTTGTGCTCCTTTCAGACCAGGATGATGAGCAATAGCCATCACACCAACGATCAGTGCAACCAGCGTAGTGGTCAAAGGAAAAAAGGCCATAACCGTCAAACTTCTTCTTAATACTGTTGCCGATCGTGCAGCGTAAATTCGTTGAATTGCTTGCGGATAGAGTGCTCCTCCAAGGCCTACAACCAAGATATAACTTAACCATTCCCGAATACGTTGCCAATCAGGCGGCATTGCTTTTTTAACGATTTCCGGATCTGCATTACGGAAAATTTGCTCTGTAGCAATGCCGATAGTGCCATATCTAGTGAAGACCAATAACAACATAACGGCAAAACCACACATAAGAACCGAGCCCTGGATGACATCTGTCCAAGCAACTGCTCTCAACCCACCAAGTGTTTCGTAAATTCCCATGATGATAGCTAAAAAGATTACACCACAAATATATGCCTGTACTGGATTGATACTGACAAGTCCTTGAAACGCTCGTCCCATAGCCATTAACTGGGCCAACGCATAGTTAATAAGTGCCGCAATCATAACAAACGCAGCGATAAGACTAATGGCACTTGATCGGAATCGGTCTTCTAGAAAGTCTACCGGCGTAATATATCCTTTCTGTTTGGCGTGATGATACAATTTCGGGGCAAAAATCAGGTAGCAAGCAACAATAGCTGTCATAAAGTGAAGGCTCATTACCCAAGAAAAACCAATCCGGTAAGCCTTGCCGGTGAAACCAAACAGGGTGTTCCCACTGTATTGAGTAGCATACAGTGTCAATAGTAACACTAAAAAACCAAAGCCTCTACCAGCCAAATAAAAATCCTTCATCGAATTGTCTTCTCTAGCTCGGTAGCCAACCCACCCAATCCCAATTAGTGAAAGAATGTAAATAAAAATGACGGACAGCGCAGCAGGACCAAAAGGCAATATTTCAGTCATTGGTTGTCACTCTCCTCAGGTATTTCTGACCACGAACGCTGCAAAAGCCAAGCCGTTAAGCAGGATAAGATAAATGAGACGATGATGGCAACCATAGCCCAAGCGGGGAAACCGAACCAGATGGTTTTGTCATCAGAACTCCAATACCAAGGAACACCAACTGCCAAAAGGACAATATAAGTCAACCAAATTAACCACTTAACATATTTGCTTTGAGTATTTTTCATGTTTAATAATCGATACCAATTGCTGGGTTCAACACGAATATGTTTCTTTTACTAATTTAACTGATTTTACCTTATAGATACAAGCGGAAGTGTAAAACGAACCTCTTCTTCAATCCAGTCAGAATAGAAATTTTGAAATTAGTAAATAATTGATAGTATTTTAATGATAGACTATCCATATATTGATTTTTGCTTAAGCACAAGTTGCCACTGCCTCTCTTAAGAAGCCTAACTTTAGTTTATTTCCAATAGCTGAGGAAAATTATGGAAACTGTCCAAGACATTACCATTCAATCAGACCAACTTCAAAAATTTGCNGAGGANCTTTATCAAAAAGCAGGAGTTGGTACGGAGCATGCCAAATTGATGGCCNATTTGCAGGTGGAGACAGATTTACGCAATGTGCATTCGCATGGAACTCGGATGTTGCCTGGATATATACGGAGTATTTTNAAGGNAGAGATCAATCCAGCCCCTCAGATTCATGTTGCCCAAGAAGGTNCTGCCTTCGCGGTTATTGATGGGGATAACGGTTTAGGACATCCTGCAAGTGTGTTAGCTATGAAAATGGCCATTGAAAAAGCAAAATCGGTTGGTGTCGCAGCAACGGGAGTCCGAAACGCGGGCCATTTTGGAGCAGCTGCCTGCTATTCTATGATGGCTGCCGATACGAACATGATAGGATTTTCCACAACCAATACAGGCAGAGCGACTGTTGTAGCACCGGGAGGAATCACTCCAGTGACTGCTAATAACGCCCTAAGTTATGCTTTGCCAACCGGAAATGAGCAACCGATTGTGTTAGACATGGCCTGCGGTGCTTCCTCGTGGGGCAAAATCAGTACGTTGAAAATGTATGGCGAACCGATACCAGAAAACTGGTTATTAAATACCGAAGGGCAACCAACAGTAGATCCTAATCAAGGACCGTTATTGATGCCGGCGGCTGGACCAAGAGGATATGGGTTGGCGTTGACCATGGGGATTCTTGCAGGACCTTTGGTTGGAGGGTTAATGGCCTGTAATAAAAATCATGGTGAGCCTTCCGAACACTTTTTTTGGGTTATCAACGTCGCCAGCTTTACCGACTTTGAGGAATATATAGCTGAAATCGATCGGGGNATTAAGGCTATTCAGGCTTCGAAAACGATGGGAAACGCAGATCAAGTCTATCTTCCAGGAGAACTTGAATGGCGTAAACGCGAAGCGTGGGTCGCCAATGGTATCCCACTCCACGTCGANCATTTAAAAGGTTTAGCTGGTATCGCTGAGGAATTGGGAGTCGACATTTTCTGGAAATGGGAAACGAACAGTGGGGGATTCTGAAATGGAACCTGTCAAACTAGGTNTCATAGGATGCGGCGTTATTGGATCAAGTCATTTACGAACGGCAGTAAACTCTTCTCTAATCGACTTAGTGGCAGTTGCTGATTTGATTGAAGAAAATCGGCAACAAGCGATTGAACAGTTCCAACCGAAAAGGATCTACAACAGCAGTAGTGACTTGCTGGATGATGAAGAAATTGAGGCNGTGGTTTTAGCCTTTCCAACGCAATACCGAACTCAGGTGGCATTAGAAGCTTTTTCCAAAGGCAAGCATGTCTTAACGGAAAAACCTGTAGCTATAAATGCCAATCAGGTTAGNGAAATGATTGCCGCTCGTGGCAATCTGATAGCCGGGTGTTGCTCTTCACGAAACCGTTTTCACAAGAGTGCGCAAGTTACCACGGAATTTATCCAAAACGGTGGTTTNGGAGACTTACGCGTTGTACGCTGTCGTGCAATCGTAGCCGCGGGTGAACAGCCGACAACGCCACGCCCAGNATGGAGGTTGATAAAAGCCCTTAACGGTGGTGGGATCTTGGTCAATTGGGGCTGTTATGATTTGGATTACCTCTTGGGCATCACNNGCTGGACACTCAAGCCAGAAACTGTCTTTGCTCAGACTTGGACAGTTCCNTCATCCTTTGAATCGCATGTCGCACCGGGATCAGATGCGGAAACNTACTATCTGGCNACTGTCCGTTGTCGAGGAGGAATTATTCTCAGTATGGAACGTGGTGAATTCATGACGGCTCAGTCNGAATCCGACTGGCAGGTTATTGGCTCAAAAGGATCTCTTAAATTAAAAATGACNGATTCTGATCCTCGATCAATTATTCATGATTCCACAACCGCGGAAAAAGGGGTGATTTCCAAGCCTTTGTGGAATCCAACAGACAATTCTATTGCTACCAACATAGGAGATCCACTAGTAGATTTTGCCGCTGCAATCCGCGNGGAGCGACAGCCTTTAACCAGTCTCGAACAATCTTTGATACTGCAAGAAATTACAGACGCAATCTACAAATCTGCANCACAAGGTGTTGCTGTTCAGATAAATTAAGGTTGACTTGAATTCAGGCTTTTTTAGCGTTACCATCGAACTTTGTTCCTTTCCGTATCTCAGCAATTACGCGGATGACTTCTCTCACTGACTCTGGNGTGACGACCGTCTCGTGATTATGCCAGAGTACTTTAGTCACGTTATCATAAAAATTCCCAATATTNGGGCCTTTGGCCTCTACCGTTTCTTCTTTCCAGTTGAGTGGTNTGGCTTGCCAAGCGTAAGCGCGATTTCGAGCTGCNCCTTCTACTACTTCTACTTCCCCNGCTTCCTCTGATTCGAACCATCGGACAACAGATTTTTGGCCGTCACTGGTTAAGGTGCCTTGACTCCCGCAGAGAATCCAACTTGGCATGTCAGCCGCAATATTTTGAGCCGATGTGATCTCCATATCNGCTGTGCAACCGTTTGAGGCACGTAAGAACGCCTTGACGTGATCCTCGACATCACCAGCTGAAGAGATCTGCTGTAGATCTCCCATAACATTGGTTACTGGTGCACCTAATAGCTGAAGAATTGCGTCTAAATTGTGAGGGCAGGTATTATTCAACACACCACCTCCATTCTTAGATAGTGTTTGCCAGTCATCCCGCCGGGTGAAGCTATTGCTATAGTTCCGAATATGGTAGAGCTGACCAATCTGTCCAGATTCCACCACTGTCTTCAGATGAGTAAACTGTCGGTCGAACCGTCGATTCTGATGGATGAAAAGGTGCTTGTTGGATTCCTTGGCTTGGGCAATCATTTGATCAGCTTCTTCAACATCCAACGCCATCGGTTTCTCACAGATAACATGCTTGNTAGCTTTCAACGCCGAGATAGTATCAGAAGCATGAAAGGCGGAAGGTGTGGCAACCACAATAACGTCAATATCTTCTTGATCTAGCATATGGCTAAGCTCTTCGTAGGTCTCGCAACCGAACTCAGCCTCAGCTTCTTGACGCCGTTGCTGCAGTGGATCCACCACAGCAGCAAGTTCCGCATCATCACGCGGGCGAATATTAGCTACATGGATGTTCCATCCAGATCGACCAAGACCAGCGACACCGTAACGGATGGGGGAGTTATTCATAGACCATTCTCCTATTTTAATCAAATATGTTCAGATTCTTATGCGAACAGGTTTTTGACATAACGAAAGCTCTAATATCTGGGTGCAATTGCGGTGAACGGACAACCGCAATCTGTCAAATTCTCATTACAGCCAAAAAGTAGTATNAAAAATTAAGATAATCGGTACAGCCTAACTGGGGANGCAAAGTTGCGTATCGATTTTACCATATATGATGGGCAAAAGTATTTTCATAATTGTGTGGTTGATGATTTTCATTTCATCAAAAGTTAGCGAAGATAAAGACTAGTCAGGTTAACATCAAATGAGTCATAGTTTCTAACAGCTAAATTTGTTTTCTTAAGCAAAATAGAAATCGTATGTTGGTTTTTGAATAATTACGCTTAACAGACTCCACATTCCTCCAATAACGTATTCTCCAAGAATGATTCCGATAAAAAAAGGTATCGCTTGTCGATATGCTTTTATCCCGCCGTAATTTAACACTGCCCATTTAATTATCGAGCTAATTAAAATACATGACCAGATATAATCGATACCATTGTTAGTTGATAGTGCGTAACCTGCTGGGTGCAAAGGCCACCACAGGAATTTCACACGAAGTAATGTGAACCAGAGTGTGGCAACAAAACCGATTCCCATAAAAAAAGTCGCCCAGAAATCCCCTCCTGTGGGATGCTTGATTCGTGTTGCCAGTAGGCGAAAAACACCAGAATCATGACCAATTGGAATAACACCAAGACCATCCCGNAACGACAGATGAATTAGTGCCCAAAAACCTGATAANCTACCGACAATCATAGCAATNATCATCGCCAATGGTAAAAAATTTGTATTCATCTTTGCCTGTTCTGCCATTTTAAAACTTTCGAGTTGATGTGGCATCAAGTGCCCTCGGTAACCACGTCCGGCGAAGAACCAAAATAATGGGAAGATCGAAAGATTGTTGTTGCCAATTTGTCTGGTGCCAATGACATCAACCAACATATTGCTCGGGTTCATACCAACTATCTCATGAGTTGGCGGGCCGAGTTCTGCNCGGACACGTGTAATGGCTATAGATAGNACAAAGAAGATNAGGAAAAATGGTGNTATAACCCAAAATGACATTCCAGCTTGNTANCAGAAAATCACAATGAACCCAAAAGCAAAAAGAAATCCGCAAAAAGCGAGGCGATACTTTATGGGTTCAATACTGTCATTTATTTCTCGATTGTTAAACAAAATTTTNCTTGATACTTCTTTNAAATGTGATCTGCCGAGCCANATACTGACGAAAAACAATCCAATCCAAGCTCCCGTCGATTGCTGGTTCAAATAAGGAAATCCAGGCATTGATTTCAGACCGATGACCGCAGACAGTATCTGCTGTACTTTTCGGAAAAGATAAAAAAACCAAGTGGAGAAGGCGAGATCAAGCGGCAAAAAAAAACCGAGACCAATGACAAAAGGGTATAACGGAAATGGCAGATGACCGACTGCATTCCAAGGTGGTGAGGTAAAAAACTTTCCCAGATTATAGTCACGATACGTAACGGGAAAGTATGGTAAAGCTGGAATGAAATGGTGGATTCCGTTAACTAGGTCAAGTCCCCCTCCTATTGCAATCCCAATCCACAACAAGCGACTTTTAAAAAATTTCAATTCTCCTCCATTTACTGTGATCGCGAATGGAAGTTGAATGATCGGATAACTCAGCTTTTCGTTCTGTATCCACTGCTTCCGGATCAGGACATTGAGGCAGATCATCCCAAATCCCAAGACGGTGACGAAAGCTGTCCACCATAGAACAGGCTCAAGAAAAAAAGCAAAGTGCTTTTGAGTATAGAGTGATGATTCACCTTTATAGAACTGTTTGAGAGTTTCCTGATCTTGAATAGTTAACCAACTTGGCAGATGATGGTGAAACAGGGCTTTCCATTCATTCTCAGGAGTAGCAAAGGAAAACGGCCACCCCATCACTGGAATTAGGATCTGGAACGAATCACGTCCCGCAATCCCTCCTGCTAAGACCATCATTGCATAAATGGTGATGAACTCACTTTGTGTAAATACCCATTCTGGGAAAAAGCGTTTAATTAAAAAAATATTAATCAAAATCAACATCAGTAGGTTTATGACTACATGCCACATCAGGGAAAGACATGTGGAGTGGCCAGTATTCCAAACGCCTTCCACCTGCATAATCCAGTAGCTGTTCGGTGGAATCAGCAGAATTCCGATCAGGATAGACCTAAANGTAACAACATTTGGTGTTTTNNGNCGNTTNTCCATTTGTTCTCNTGAGTATTGAAAATTGTGTGAANATAANTAAGTTTGTCATTGTTTATCAACGCTATGCGNAATTATCAATTTTGTTGGACANCCCAAACAGTAGGAATATAAACTGATGTGACAATAAAGCCCTCATTCTACAGTATTTTTAATTTTTATCACATTTACAATACNATTTTATGTATAGTAATNTGATNGAATGCTAGTAAAAATCGAACTNGGCATCATTCGAATCGGTTGGATATAATCTTCTTTGTTTGCTATTGTAAAGTTTATCTGAGTAGGTTGGTTCCGTCAACTTCTCAGATACNCTCAGCTTAATTGTTTTCACCTTAGATGTGNTATAGAAGAGGAAATGGAATTGAAGCAAATCTCCACCTGTTTCATATTGTTTTTGGTGTTGGTATTTCTAAGCGAGGACGCATATACCAAAAATGAAAAAGCAAATACAAATTTTATTGATTACGTTGGTTACTCAAACTGCATTAAGCTAGAAAATAAAAACACACGAGTGATACTTGGTCCTCACTGCGGTGGACGCATTTTGGAATACTCATGGAAAAACAAGAACGCTATTTATCTTGATCCTGCACACGATGGTTGGATGTACCATGCCGATAAACCTGAAATTGACCCTAGCGGGGGGAGATTTGACATTGGTCCTGAAAANANCATTCCTAAACATTCAAAGTTGTGGTTGGGGAAATGGAAAGCTGAAATCATTNACTCCCACAGTGCACGTCTCATCAGCCTCGAGGATGACGTCACAGGAACACAACTGACCCGAGAATTTCAACTGGACAAATTATCTTCACGCCTAACTTGCAAACAAATCATTAAAAATGTGTCAAATGAAACAAAAACATTTTGCCATTGGGGAAGAACGTTCGCTGTAGGAGGAGGAATCTGCGTGATTCCGTTGACGCAGAATAGTCGCTTTCCTAAGAAATATATCATGTATGGACCCGGCCCGGTTATGAACTACCAACCAAACGATCCAAATGTTAGAGTTCGGGACGGGATGCTAGAAATAATTGGAACTCCAAAGCGGCCGAAATTGGGAATGGACACTTATACAAACTGGTTCTGTTATTTGATGAAAAACGACTTGATGTTTATTAAATGTTACCCGACATACCCAAATCGAGTTTACAATGAAATGGCAGCCCTAACTATCTCGATATGGTATTACAAAGACAAAGTATGTGAGCTTGAACCAATCGGTCCGATGGAAAAGATTTCACCTGGACAGTCAGTTTCGTTCACTGAAGAGTGGAGAATTATCCCGTATAAATTTCCCGATCAAAGAACGAAAGTCAATCTAGAAAAAGTTAAACAGAGAGTCAATTTAGAGTTGAAATAANAGACAACGCAGCCACGGCAGTGGGTTTAACCACAAGCTGCCTCAAAAACACGCAGATGGTTTTCTCCAAGAATTTTTCCGATATCTNCATCAGAATACCCACGTTGGATTAATTTCTCTGTAATTCGAGGATACTCAGTGGCATCAGTCAACAAGTCTCCTCCACCATCAAAATCCGATCCAATTCCGACATATTCTATACCAACAAGATCTACAATATAATCGACGTGGTCAATCAACCGGTCTAGCGTCTGGCGGNACTTATCCCGTTCAATAAAAGATTCAACAAACGTTACCCCAATAGATCCTTGATTTTGAGCGATATGTTTTATTTGCTCGGAAGTCAAATTACGGACATGATCACAAATAGCCTTACAGTTGCTGTGTGAGGCAATGATAGGACATTCGGAAACCTCCAAGACATTCCAAAAACTGGTTTCACTAATATGCGAAACGTCAATAAGCATTCCTAAACGATTCATCTCCTTAACAAGCTGAACCCCAAATTGAGTTAATGTGCCACCGCTATCTGATTCATAAACACCCGTTGCTGCCCACGTGTTGAGGTTATGCGTTAAACCAATAGAACGAACACCAATCTCATGAAGCATTGCTAATATATTTAGACTTCGCTCAATAGCTTCGCTATTCTCAATCACCAGAACAATCGCAATTTTACCGTCTTCCTTTGCTTGACGAATGTCACTGACGGATTTGACAATGGTTACCTGATGATTGTTATCTTCAATTTCTGCTCGAAAGTAACCGAATGCATCAAGTGCATATGCCAGATGGTTTTTCCATGCCGTTGTTACATCAACAGCACAGAAAACCGCATTAATTCCCCCCGCTCGGAGTTTGGAAAAACTGGCTTGAACTTCCTGTTTTCTCTGATCTTCGCTCAACAAGCCACGCAGAAAACTGACAGTTCCGGAATGACGGATCCTATCCGGTTTAGGATCATCTGAGATACTCTGATTGCCACGTCGGATATGGGCCACAATCAAATCATTATGTGAATCAACAACCAGAGAATCTTTATGAACTTGGATCATAAGTGTTTCCTATATTTAGTTATCATTTAACAATCTGACCATCAATTTCAAAACCTTCGACTTGGTGGCCAAACTGATTCAAGACCGTGGGGAAGATGTCAACAGACCTAATAAACTCAGTTTCTATCGGGAAATTAACGGCAAGCGGTATTAACATTTGTCCTGCGATCAGACCACCATGCGTCGCGTGGTGCTCAGGGTATTCATATCGTGCCCGCAAATCGTAGCCTGGTTCCGCACTCAAGACCAAATCCCCTGCACGAGAGCTCCTAAATATCTGTGAAATTTGAACCAATCCATCTGGATATTTTGTATCATAGGTCTCAATTAGCGCTTCCCGTGAGGAGAGATTCTGGTAACACGTGTTATATCCCAATGGGTCAACGCCATCAAACTTATAAGATATGGTTCCATTGACAGCGGAAACTTGGCCTTTGCCTAACCTATTCCGAACAATAATGCTTCCATCTTCACTTTGCCCAGCAATCAACCCGAGCCCTTCAAACTCAAGCAAAAAATCAACAACCCCTCTCCGATCGATTTCCTCGAAGGACATACGTTCTCCCCAATCAACGGCATTAGCTTTAAAATAAAGGTTAGCCATACCATTTCCAGAAACCATACTTGCTGATCTTACATTTCGTCTCCAAATCAGCGGGTAGTGTAGACACCGATGGCCGGATCGATCCAAGCAACGAGCGATATCTATATGTGTCTTTGTATTTGTCATACCATGATCACTAGAAATTAAAATCATTGTCTTATCTAGATCACCCGACCTATATAAACTTTGACATACTTTTCCAATCGTTTGATCGACAGATTTATAGCTTTNAATCACCGCTTTCGACTTGGTGTGCGAGAAATGGGAATGACCATCCACAGCAGAGAAAAGGCACGAAATGAACTGGTCCCCCTCCTCGACAGCTTTAATTAATTCCTGAGATGCCACGGCAGTAATATGTTGCCATATCTTATGAAAAAAATGTGCGGCGGCATAGGCCAAAGGCTTTTTCCGACGCGTTCTATCGTCTACAGGAGAACATCCTTTAGTCAATAAATTATATATATTACTAACTGGTGAAAAATAATTAAATAAAGTTGGTTGATCAGGCAAATCAACTAAAAAATTAAGCCCGTCAGCTCCCTGATAACTACACAATCCAGGTCTGCCATACTTGTGTTGGAGGATGTCCTTTTTTGATAACCAACGGTATCCCGGGACGTTAGCTGTCCCAGGAAAAAGCCCCATAAAAAATGGGATAAAAGCAGGACCTGTAGTAGAAGGAAAAACTGAAACAGCCTTTTTGAGGCATCCTTGATTAGTAATAAATCTCTTTATATTAGGAAGTTCATTATTTTCAATCAACTCGTGGAATACACTATACGGTGCCCCATCGATTAAAATAAATATAAATCGAGAAAACTGCATTTTGAAAACCTTACATTATCCATTTTCCAACGCGAAGCTTAAATTCTAACATATCTTGTTCTATCCATTACGTATATTGTTTTAGGTACTGATCAAAGAAAGATTGGACTTGACAAAGAATATCTTGACGAAGGTTAGCACCAACTCCCCAGAAATCATGAGCCACATCATCAAGAAGAATTAATTTCGAGGAGTTTCCTTTTTCCTGCAAGGCTTGATGTAGTAATTCGCTCTGGTTTTTGATTACTGTTAAATCTAGCTTGCCATGCATAATCAAGAATGGGGGAGCAACCGTAGAAACATAGGTAATTGGATTTGCCTTGGCTACTTTTCCCTTGTTTTCTTGAATTAAACCGCCGATTAATTGTGACTCTGGAGAGTTAAACGCATCATGATCAATTTCTCCGGGAACATCGTTCATACGCAAGAAATCGGTTGGGCCAAACCAATCGCAAACCGCTTGGACGCAACTCGTTTGATGGAGATTATCTCCTACTTCCCATGAGTCTACCCATCCAGATGTACCCAGTAATGCGACCAAGTGACCACCAGCCGAACTACCCCAAGCACCAAATCGGTATGGATCGATTCGATAGTATTCGGCATTTGCCCTTAGCCATCTTACTGCTGCTTTGCAATCCTTGATCTGGGCTGGAAAAATTGCCTGATGGCTTAAACGGTATTCGATGCTGGCTATAGCGTACTTTCCCTGCCAGAAAGAGGTGGTCCAAATAGGGATATCTTTAGTCCCATTCCGCCAAGCCCCACCATGCACCCAAATAATCAACGGTACCGGCTCCACGGCCTCTGGGTACCAATACAGATCTAACCTAAGCTGATGTTTATCTGTATGAGCATAAATCAGGTCTTTATCTGCACGAACATTAGTGGGTAATTCTTGTAGTTCGGTAGAATACAATATCTAGTTTCCAATCGAAATGAGATGGTACCCACAAGCACATTTTTCTGTATTGAAAAACTTATACCTAATTAGACGGCAAGCCAAACGAACGACAGATCGATAGCTTTGATACATTCCAATTCTCTTGTTAACTCCAACATTAAGCTATTTTCCGGGGAAAAAACCTAAACTGAAAAACATACTAACAGAGCAGAACAATATTTGAACTTTGGTTGCTCGNTTCCGCTGAATNTTACTGGCGGAANCGTCTAAAAAAATTGCTAATGTCATCTGTGATNGCATACAAATTTGGCATCACAAACAANGTCAGGAGTGTNGAGAAGAANAATCCAAAAATTATAATATATGCCAATGGNACCCAAATCGGAGATTTCCCCCCTAAGCCGATCGCCATTGGAATAAGTCCTGAAATTGTTGTTACGCTTGTCAGAATAATTGGACGTAAACGCAAACCACTACCAGTTATAATAGCTTCCACAACATTTTCATTGCCTGATCTCCTTTTGTTGATAAAGTCAATCAATACAATAGCGTCATTGACTACAATACCAGACAAAGCCACAATCCCAAACATAGCAATGATACTCAGTGCTGCACCAGTGCATAGCAACCCAACCATGGCACCAATCACACCAAATGGCACAGCAAACATGATAATAATAGGCTGGAGAAAAGACTTGAATTGNGCTCCCAAGATGGCATACATTANCAAAATCCCAANCATAAAAAGTTTGATGAGTTCTCGGAACGACTCTTGAATTTGATCAAAAATGCCACGGAGATCAAGCCGATAGTCGGGATATAGTGGTTCAATATCGTTGAATTCTTGGATAAGCTTCTGGTTAACATCGAACGCACTTATTTGTTTTTTGTCGACTGTCGCAGAGACAGTGACTGAGCGTTCATTTTCGAATCGATGAATTTCAGCATAGCCGCTTTCCTCACNTATCTCGGCGACATCTCTAAGTGGCACNATTCCACCTGCTGGAGTGGTTATTAACAAATTAGACAGTTCCGTAACTGTTTTTAACAATTTGGTGTTGTANTTAACTATAACATCGATGGCTTCATCCGCATCTCGGTAGGTAGTACAGGTGTTGCCTTCTAGGGCGTTGCGAACGCTATGAGCAATCTGAAAAACACTCAGTCCATATTGGGATGCTTTTTCTTGTTTAACTCTAATACGTATCTCTGATTTTCCAAGTCGGAAATCATCTTGAATTTCGCTCACACCATCAATCTGCCTCAGCTTGGATTGAAGCAGGGAGGAAATCTCTCTCAGAGTTTCAAAACGTTTTCCTTTGATTTTAACTTCGACATCTTTTCCCTGCGGNGGACCTCCTTCCATTTTGGTAAAAAGGATGTTCGCNGGTCCGCCAAAGTCCTTAAATCGTTCTCGTAAATTGTCAATAATTTGGTCGGTTGTGTGTTTCCTGCGCGGGTCATATTTAGGCACAAGTTCTACCGTAAGTTCAGCGATGTTTGATCGCAGACTGCTTGATTGCATTACTGTAGTCGGTGTGTGCAATCCAATATTCGTTATAGCCGCAATAATCTCATCGTTTTCTGGAGAGCTGATTACCTGTTGCTCAATTTCCTTCATTACTNCCGAGGTTTCCTTGATTCCAAAAGAGGTTGGCATTTCAACTTTGAGTGTAAACTGTGGGAAGTCTTCACCAGGNAAAAAAGCNTTATCGAGCAGAAGAAAAGCTGTTACAGAAACTATTACAGCAAAAAGAACAACGCTTAAAACGATAAAATACCGCCATGGCAAAGTTTTCTTAAGAATTTCCANGTAACGTTGGCGGACACGTTCGAACCAGACTTGGCGAGGGTTNGATGAGTCTTGNCGNTTNCCCCATTCGGCAACATGGGAAGGTAAAATCATAAAAACTTCAACAAGGGACGCCACAATCACTCCAATAGCTGTAATGGGAACAATACGCATAAATTGTCCTGATGTTCCTGACATAAACATCAATGGACCAAAGGCGGCAATCGTCGTCAAGCTTGCGGACAGAACGGGCCACCCTACTTCTTCCGCNCCCAATATTGCNGCATCTTTTGGCGACATGCCTTCTTGNATGTGACGGAAGGTATTTTCAATGACTACAATTGCGTCATCAACGACAATGCCAATCACTAAAATTAAACCAAAAAGTGAAGGNCCATTTAANCCTTGGNCAATTTGATTCAAAAACCAGAATGTGGCCAGAAATGACACTGGAATTCCCAGTGCCGCGAATATCGCGTTCCGCCCCCCCATAAAAATGTAAAGCAGAATAATCACCAATATCAANCCCAAAATGGCGTTATTCTGTAGGATACCAATTCTCTCCCGAAGAATAACCGAATAGTCGTTCATAAGAACAACTTCTACTTCATCGGGAAGATCTTTTTTGAAATTCTCCGTCAGCGTCCGGATCTGATCGACTAGCTTGATAGTGTTACCTTTAGATTTTTTTTGCGGAGTTAGACTTATTGATCTAAATCCTTTGAGATTTGAAAGTGTGCTTGGTTTTTCATACCTATCAGATATATTAGCGACATCACTGATCCGCAATGGAGTACCTGCAGGCTTGACTTTAACAATTGTATTTCTGATATCACTGAGACTTTCAAACTCGCCCATAGTCCGAACGAGAAATTCCGATGATCCGACCTCAAGTGTTCCAGCTGGNAAATTGAGATTCCGTCCTCTTAAAGCTGCAACAATCTGATCGATTGGTAGGTTGTGTGCCTTTAGACGATCCGGATCAACTTCGACCCAAATCTGCCGGTCACGGATACCAACTAACCTAACATCCGCAATATCGGGAATTAATAAGATAGCATCCTTTAAATTCTCCGCTATTTTTTTCATTGAGCTTTCATCGGTTTGCCCCGCAATTGCAATAGTGATCAGCGGAATTCTACTTGAAATCTCAACTTCAATGACTTCAGGATCATTAGACAACTGTTCAGGGAGATCCTGAACTCGGTCGACTGCAGTCTGTAGATCTTGAAGTCGCTTATCAAATTCGCGGTCACTCATATCTTCAAACTGCACCGTGATTTCCGACCGTCCTTCCGATGAAGTTGATATAACCAAGTCAATTTGATCTACGCCNNCAATGGACCTTTCAATTGGAGCGGTTATCAGTTTCTCCACTTCCTCGGGAGAAGCTCCAGGATAAAAGGTTACAATTCGAGCTGAGTAGATNGTGATCTCTGGTGCTANGTCTCTCGGTAGTTCNATCCAAGCAAATACGCCGAATACAATAATCAGNATCATCAGCAAATTCGATAGGACAGGATTCTGAACCGATATTTTTGGAATTGTCAAATTATACTCCCAAGATTACATCCAAGCAGTTACACAGAAAACTATTTACAAAACACAAATGCGAATTATACCATGTTCTNTAGTTTTCAAAAACAGGATGTACCGAATTTTCTGTCATCTTCAATTGCTAATCAAGCTATAATAGGAACAAGCTATAAAGAAGACAATATCAATGTTAAACACTGGAACCGATTACTAGGGCAGATCATGTACATTCAAGATTTACTAAGCTGGAANCAGTTTGATGACGAGCATCTCAGTTTTTTCAGAACCATAGGCATTGATTATCTTTGTCTTGACATCCGATCGATGCACCGAATGGACGGTGAACTGGATTTGCGAGAAAATGGAGATAATACCAATTTCTTTGAGGTAGCCAAGGCCAAAGTGGAATCGCACGGGATGTTACTNCACAGTGTTTTTATGGCGGGTTGGGATGAAATCACGCTNGCTATGCCTGATCGGGACGAGAAAATTGAAGCCTGGTGCCAGATGATTCGTAACATCGGTTCTGTGGGTATACCAGCACTCGGATACAATTTCAAGCCGATGGGTAACTTCCGAACACCGCCAAAAACAGGCCGAGGTGGTGCTAAGTACAGCACCTTCGACTTCGATGAGTTTGACCGAAATCGTCCACAATCGCGTCAAACGACTGTCTCTGAAGACCAGATGTGGGAGCATATGACCTATTTCCTAGAACGAGTGATTCCAGTAGCAGAACAAGCCGNAGTACGCATGGCTCTTCATCCCGATGACCCCCCGATCCCCGAACCTCTGGCCGGCGTGGCCCAGATTGCTTCAACGTTGGATCAGTACCGCCAGATTTTTGACATTGTTCTTTCTGAAGCTAATGGTATGCTGTTTTGTCAAGGATGTGTGACTGAGATGGGAGTGAACGTTTACGATGCAATCGCAGAGATGGGATCTCAGAACAAAATCATTTTCGTCCACTTCCGAAATGTTCGCGGTGTCCTACCTTATTTTCAGGAAGTTTTCTTGGACGAAGGGGATATCGACATGCACCGTGCCATGAGAGTGTATCGGGACGTAGGTTTTACAGGGCCCTTTATGATGGATCATACTCCACAGTTTGCACAGCAACAAGCTGGTTGGGCGGGACGTGCCTACGCCGTCGGGTATATTCGAGGATTGATTCAATCAGTGTATCGATAAAAAGAAGTTAATTGAAATGACTATCGAATGGAATAACCACATTTTCAGTCCGGATTTACAACGTTATCCCTTTCATTCTCGGGCCACCTACCACCCAGATTTGTCACAGAAACCGATTGACCCTCTTCAAGATTATTTGGATCATATGGAACGGGAAGGGATTGATCGAGCAGTATTAGTACATCCGGAACCCTACGGGGATNATCACCAATTGATCCTAGACTGTTTGAANAAGGAAAAAGAAAGATTTCGAGGTACCTGCCTGTTTTATCCTCAGGATCCTGATGCTCCATCAAAGCTNGAGGTCTTAGTAGCACAGGTACCACAGATTGTCGCTATCAGGTTTCATGCNCATCGTGGTAAAGAGACATACNTGAATAGTTTTGCTGAGGTAGGNGTCCGAAACCTTTGGAAGAAAGCATTGGAACTCAAATTGATAATCGAGTTGCACATTGGACCAAATTACGCCCTTCAGATAGCAGAGGTATTGGATAACTACCCCGAATCTACTGTGCTAATTGATCACTTGGCAGAACCACACATGGGTGATNCGGTTGAATACGCTCACGTGTTAGATCTTGCTAATTTCGAAAAAGTCTATATGAAACTTTCCGGATTGAATCACTTNGCTCAGGACGCACCCTTTTATTTGAGTNNCCGACCTTTTACTGCCAAAGTGATTGAAGCTTTCGGACCGGGTCGNATGGTATGGGGAGGCGGCAGNCACCAGATTGTTGATGCTCATATGAACGGTTTTTCAGCTACCGACAAACTAAAAGTCAAAGGGGAAAACTTGGTNGAACTTTTAGATTTTTCTTAATCTAACANCGTTCTTTTTTTAATCCACTTGAATCGAAATACGAACTAAGTNAAACCCTAATGTTTTTCAGGAGGGATCACAAATGAAAAGTGTCGATGCTGTTGCCAAAATATTAAAATTAGAAGGAGTAGAATACCTATTTTGCTTTCCCGCNAATACGCTNATCGANGCCGCGGCCAAAATTGACATACGCCCTATTATGACACGTACCGAACGGACACTCATCAACATGGCNGATGGATTCAGCCGANTNACTAATGGNAAACGCTTAGGNGTAGCCACCATACAAGCGGGACCAGGTAGTGAGAACGCATTCGCCGGTGTAGCCCAAGCCTTTTCCGATTCTGTACCGATNCTGGTCCTCCCAGGTTGTGTCAGTCGACACAATATGGACATACCAACCAATTTCGAATCTGTTAAGAATTACGCTGGAGTAACNAAATGGGTAGCTCAGATCAACCTTGCTGACCGGGTACCGGACATGATGCGAAGAGCCTTCAGTCTATTACGTATGGGACATCCTGCACCAGTGATACTTGAGATGCCAACTGATGTAGCAACAGAAGATATTCAGGANAACTTCGAGTATCACATCCCACAANCATCCAGACCATCNGGTGANCCACAGTCTGTCAANAAGGCAATCAAGATGCTGATGTCATCANAAAATCCAATTCTACATGTCGGACAAGGGGTNCTTTACGCTGAAGCAACCGATGAGTTANTCGAGTTTGCCGAANTAACTCAGGTTCCAGTAATGACAACACTAGCTGGTAAAAGTGCTTTTCCAGAAAATCATCCTCTATCTCTAGGTACCAGNGGNTACACTGGTACTGGTATGGTCANGCATTTCCTNCCTAAAGCTGACCTCGTTTTCGGATTAGGATGCAGCTTTTCAAAATCCGTCATGTCGACAAGAATTCCTAGCGGCAAAATTATGATACAGAATTCGATTGATGAATATGATATNAATAAAGATTANGCTATAGACCAAGCCATCGTTGGAGACGCCAAGTTAGTTTTGAAACAGCTAATCGATCAGGCTAAGACCCAACTTGATATNGAACCTAGAAACAACCCCAGTTCAAAAATTCAACAAGTTAAAGAGCAATGGTTGTCGGAATGGATGCCGAAACTTACCTCGGATGAAGTTCCCATCAACCCTTATCGCCTGATCTGGGATTTGATGCAGACCGTTGATAAGGAACAAACTATTATTACTCACGATTCCGGAAATCCGCGTGATCAGATGGTTCCGTTCTANGAAACTGTGACACCCCGCAGCTATATTGGGTGGGGTAAGTCTACCCAGTTAGGCTANGGACTGGGATTAATCATGGGTGCGAAATTNGCTGCACCAGAGAAACTGGCTATCAACGTCATGGGTGATGCNGCTTTTGGTATGGCAGGTATGGATTTCGAAACAGCCGTTCGTGAAAGAATCCCGATCTTGACCATCATTCTCAACAATTCAGCACTTGGCGGCTATGAACACCACTTACCGANTGCTACGGAAAAATACGGAACCAAGTTCTTGTCTGGAGACTACACCAAAGTGGCTGAAGGATTAGGAGGGTACAGCGAAAAGGTTGAAGCNCCGGATGACATCATTCCNTCCATAAAACGAGCACAAAAAGAAACAGAAGCTGGNCGNCCCGCACTACTCGAAGTNATTACACGNGAGGAGGGCGCATTTTCTAGAGGTTACTAAACCACAAATCCTGACCGAAGAATNACACTTGATCGGTTAAGATCTCGAATACCTCCATGGTTNAGTAATNCNTCATAAATANTGTTTAGTTNGCANACTAGTTTAGTTTGCTAAAAACGTGTTAAACTAGTTGTTATAACAGGTAAAAACAAGTATACAAGCAGGTCGTATCTAGAATATAACNCTATAAACCAGCCTAGTNACTTATATAATTTATCAACCGNTAGAAATGAACNGCNTTATTCCTGATAATGGGNAGGTTAACCNCCAAATCGGCTAANTTAGGTGAGATGAANACTTTACATCCAGAATCCAAGATTGTTAATTCTTGGAGTATACTAATAGTATTGACTNCTATTTATAATTATATCTTTNTTCCNTTTCAAATNGCGACTAAAGGCAGTATAATTAGTAANTCCGTTCTAGATCTCGGCTTTTTTCTAGATCTTGGATTCGATTCAATCTTAATTTTTGATCTACTCTTAAGGTTNAATGTTGGTTACANTGAGAGAGGTCAATTNATTAACGACAAAGCACATGTTAGAAAAAATTACCTCCAAACTNATTTCAAAAGNCACTTNCTTTCCTGTATCCCCATCGATATCNTAGCCAGATTANTCTATCCAAATCTGGCAGTATGGATAATCGCACTTCTCAGGATTCCACGCTTATTACGTGTTTTTGACAGNCTCTCCGCCTCCAAGNTTTGGGAAGATNGTATTAATTCCAACCCAGTTATCGTTCGATTACTAAGGTTACTGTTCGTCATTTTCCTAGTTGAACACTGGGTTGCTTGTATCTGGTTTTTGATTCGCNACATTAATATTAGTTTTCATGGTTACCTGCAGGCCTTGTACTGGTCTGTTATGACATTAACAACTGTTGGATATGGCAATATTGCTGCAGGCGAGCAAACGGTACAAGAACTTGGGTTCACCATATNCGTCATGATGCTAGGCGTAACTATGTATGCATTCATCATTGGTAACGTAGCTTCTGTAATCACAGATATGAATGCGAGTCNAT
Source organism: Candidatus Poribacteria bacterium (assembly GCA_002729415.1). Lineage (GTDB taxonomy): Bacteria > Poribacteria > WGA-4E > WGA-4E > UBA9662 > UBA9662. The sequence continues at coordinate 24,563 of PBXZ01000050.1, forward strand.
CACGGTTCCGTGAGAAATTAGACAGAATTCAAACTTATTTGCGAGAAAAGAAGGTCCCCCAAGGGTTACAAAAANAAGTTCGGAGCTATTATCAATACATGTGGGAATATAATAGNGACACATCGACAGATTTCCTGTCGGTCGAGCAATATTACCTGAATGATTTACCTCGAAGTTTAAGCACACAAATATCCCTGTGCCTAAATCAGAAGCTGATTGAATCTGTACCTATGTTTAAAGGNGCTGANCCCCAATTCATTGAGCAAATATTGGCAANACTGCGGCCAATTGTGCTTCCTNCTGAAGATTACGTGATTCATGAAGGTCAAATTGGTCACGAAATGTATTTTATCAACCANGGTGAGGTACAAGTCTTTTCTNNAAAGGACAACAAAATTATTGAAAACATGGAAAGCGGGTCATTTTTTGGTGAACTCGCGCTACTTGATTCAGTCAGACGGACAGCNTCNGTTAAGACATTGACCTATTGCGAATTATTTGTATTGNAAAAAAGCGATTTTGCCCAAGTCATGGCCGATTATCCTAATTTCGCTGATAAGATTGAGGAAATCGCAGAAAAACGTCGTCAAGAGAATCAANNAGACAGCANTGGGTAAAATCTATACCTCGATAGGACTACAAACGTAAGTTACAGGGAATTATTGCTAGCTAAAACGCGCGNGGTTCANAGACANCACGGGTAGTAAGNGGATCAGGTATACGTCTTGATTTCGATCGCTTTGCTTGTNCNTCGGAGAAGAAAATGGGNAAATGGCCAGAGATTTTTCNNGTAACNAAAACCACACCAACCTAACAACNTGTTCATGTATAGGTATTCTAATTAATACCCTTTGTATNATGATTCTACTCACCAAGTTCAAACGCGTCTAAAAGAAATTACTCATTCATGACACCCATGCGATCAATAATAGTTGGGATACTTATTTCATTTTTTATCCTCTGTCTCTGCAATTTTTCGCCAGCAGAGGATAACGAAAAAGAAAATGAGATTGTCCAAACAATAACAAGATACCAGCAGACTATATTGAAGAACCCGGATTCTATCGAGGCAAGGCTCTCTCTGGGCTTAGCTTATTTTTCCCATGATCTTTTGGAAGAAGCAACTCTCGCATTCCATCAGGTGATCGAATTAGATTCNAAATCCAGAGAAGGTAATTACTGGCTCGGGCGAACTCATCAATTACAGAAGAAGTACGAGAAATCTATTGTGATATTCCGAGAATTAGTCCGTCGGTTCCCAAATTACAGCGACATCTATATCCAACTTGGACTGTCTTACTTTCAATTGCACCAATATAAAAAAGCAGAAGAATCCTTTTTACGATCGATACATCTAATGAAACCAACAGAAAATCCCCTCCAACATTTTCTGCCATCATCCTATGTCAAAAACAAAAGCTGGGATCGGATTGGTAAAATAACGGCAATATCAAAGGCTGAGATATATTACTATCTNAGCCGAATTTCGTTGGAGCAAGGATTATTGGAGGAAGCAGAAACGTACTGTCTCCGATCCATTCAAATACAACCTTTGGCCGAAACTCATTTCCAGCTTGGTCTTGTATCAATCNGTAAGAAAAAATGGGAAATAGCGGAAGAGGCNTTTGTTTCAGCTATTCAACAAGATCCATCGCTACTCTATGCTCATTACCAATTGGCACTACTATACTTTAAACAAGGAAAAAAAGCAGAAGCAGAAAGAGAAATGAAGACGTTTCAGCAGCGGAAAAAAGATGAGACCGATCCTTTTTCGCATCAGCGCGCTATACTTGTTACCAACTTAGGTACGCTTTATTTAAGTGAAGGGAAACATGAAAAAGCAATACAATATTACCAGAGAGCNATTTCCTACAATCCAAACTTGGTCGAGGCCTATAATGGACTTAGTCGAGCTCACTCTTTGCTTAAACACTTCAGTCAAGCTTACCAAGCCCAGCAGAAAGCAATCCAGTTGAATCCGAAAATGGCTGAAGTTCATGCNAGCCTCGGTTTCATTCGATTGAAACAGGCGGAGAACNCCAAGAACGATAGNGATTATCAACTCGCACTCAATGCCTATCGCCAAGCCAGGGAGTTACAGCCNAACTCGACTGGAATCCTACTAAATCTTGGCAATATTGCATTAAAGCTTTCTCTCCTCCAAGAAGCTAAAGATGCCTTCAGCACCTTATTATCTCTCTCTTCTAATTCTACTAACCAAAAGCAATCCAACCNTTACCATGAAGTTTTGAAGGACACACCCAATCCTGTCATAGCACATTATCATCTAGGAATTATTGCTTCAAAACAGGACAAATTTGATGAAGCTATTAAACATTACAAAACCGTTCTACAAAGCGCCCCAAATATGATTGAAACACACTATCTGATAGGTAGAATCTATGCAGAGCGAGAACAATATCAGCAAGCAGAAATCGCCTATCAGAATGTTATTAAAGCAAAGCCTTCATTTGCTGATGCTTATGAGCGTTTAGCACATTTATATGGGAGTTGGGGGAAATATCAGAAAAAAGCTTTGGAATTAGCTAGAAAAGCAGTTGAACTTCAACCTGATTCAGCAGAGTACCTTAATACACTATCTTGGTTATATTACCTGCAAAAAAATTACGATCAAGCTGAAGAAACAATCAAAAAAGCCTTAAGTTTAGAATCCAATAATCGAGTTTTCCAAGAAGGCTTAAAGGCAATTCAAGAAATTAAAAAAACTAGAATAAAATGATGTCATCGAATAAAAAAAACAAATGGGGAATTTATGCTTCTTGGATCGTAAATTGTCTAGCCTTTTNCATANCAAATNTTCCGATCAACTCGGCTATACATTTNACTGATGTCACTTCCGANTCAGGAATCCTATTTAAGCATGAGGACGGTCGNAGTGGTAAAAAGTATTATCTGGAAACACTNGGNTCTGGTGCAGCTTGGTTTGATTATGACAGAGATGGAGACCTCGACATTTACTTCGTAAATGGTACAGCTCTACCCGGAACATCTACAACCGGAANAAACNCCCTTTATCATAANAATGGNGATGGCACTTTCACAGACATAACTTCAAAAGCANACACTGATGACCAAGGATATGGATTTAGTTGCGCCATTGGTGATTATAACAACGATGGNTTTTTAGATCTTTACGTAGCAAACTATGGTCCAAATNTTCTATACCATAATAATGGTGATGGCACTTTCACAGATACTACAAAAGTTGCTGGCGTGGGAAATAGTCGATGGAGCGTGGCTGCAGCCTTTGCTGATTATGATAATGATGGCGATATTGATCTATTCGTTGCCAACTATGTGGAATACCGATTAGAAAACAATCCGGTTTGTAGTCGATCTGGTGTTCGACTTTACTGTAACCCAGAAGTTTTCACTGGTTCACCAAGCATCCTCTATCATAATAATGGAGACGGTACTTTCTCCGACTACACTCAGAAAGCTAACTTGTTTAATTCCAACGACAAAGCCATGGGGATTTGCTGGTGCGATTACGACAATGATGGGGATAGCGATCTGTTTGTGGCTAATGATAAGGTAGCAGACAGGCTTTACAAAAACAACGGTGATGGCACATTTACTGATGTTGCATTTCAAAGTGGAGTTGCACTTAGCGAAATTGGGGTGGCTGAAAGTAGTATGGCACCTGTTTTCGGAGACATTAATAATGATGGTTGGTTTGACTTAGTAATCACAAATTTCCATGACGAGCCAAATAATGTTTATCAAAATGACGGNAATAGTTTTTTCTCTGACATAACCTATCAATCTGGAATCGGCGGACAAGGNTTNNCTTATCTATCTTGGGGAGCCGAATTCGCGGACTTAGATAACGATGGCTATTTAGACCTCTTTATTGTTAACGGACACATTGATGACAATATCCGACTAGTTCGGCCAAGTATGACCTATGAACAGCCCAACCAACTGTTCAAAAACAGTAAGGANCAAAGCTTCGAAGATATTTCAGNTCAATCTGGTCCAGGNCTAGATCTGAAAATGGTAAGNCGTGGNGCNGCCCTGGGAGATTATGACAATGACGGGGATATCGATATTTTAGTCACTAATTCCTATCAGTCNCCGAATCTCTTGAGAAACGACACGAATAGNCAGAATCACTGGCTGGTCTTTGAAATGGTCGGTANACNNAGTAATTTGGATGGGATCGGTGTTCGNATCAAAGTGGTGACATNAGAACACTNTCAGATACGCGAAGTCAAAAGTGGTGGTAGCTATCCTTCCCACAGCGATATGCGTCTACACTTTGGATTGGGACAGTCAACAGTCGTCGATCTAGTNGAAATTCGTTGGCCGAGNGGACTCACTGAACACTTNAAAGGAATTAACGCCGACCANTTTTTACGAGNGGTNGAAGGGAAAGGANTAAGCCAAATTCCAAATTAAAATCGGCNACCGGATTTGNTTTCTACCGTCTAGCNAGNCCCNAATTACTGAGATTGAATTTGGGATGGATCTCATGCGTATTTATCACGTAATATCTCGGCCGCTCTAGCCTCGNTCTTGAGCTTTTGATAGGCTTCATCCANAGGTATATCTGCGGCATTCCCCGGAGCAAAGCCACAATCTGGGTTCAATACTATTTGCTGCGGTGCCAGATAACGAAGTGCATTTTCAACTCGGGCGACTATTTCATCTGGTGTGTCAATATGCTCACTACGGCAATCGACACAACCGAGTCCAACCATTTTATCTTCAGGAATGGCTTTCAAAATTGAGACATCACCCGCCACAGGAATGGTAAATTCCATTACGTATTGATCTACATTAAGACGTGCTAAATAAGGAAGTAATGGCTCATAACCACCCTCTCCTACCCATCCATCCCGCCCTTTATTTCTTCGGCATAGGTGAATTGCAATTTGAATGCCTTCAATGTCTGTGATAATTTGGTTGAGTAGTTCAACACACAATTCCATTTCAGCTTCTGGATCCTGATACGTGGCTCGAATACTCTCATCGACAAACAAACACAGATGCGGGTCATCAAACTGCGCAATAGTTGCGCCAGCATCCTTCAATAAACGCAATTCATTACGTAGTATCGGCACAAGATCGTACATAAAGGATTCACGGGTAGGATAAGCGTTCCTTGATTTTTCTTGATCCCACATGCGTTGTCCCAGAAGGTATGGTGAAGGAAGACAAACTTTTGTGTCACAATTTGTGTTCTGAGCCAAAAATTTAGCTTCTTCGGCAATTACCCCCTGTCGCTTAACCTCAAGTTTATCCACCACTGTTGTCCAATGCCTACCGTTACGTATAGTTAGTTCAAAACCATTAGCTATGTCTGCGATGACACCAATATAAGACCGACGACGCCATTCACCATCTGAAATAATATCAATTCCACTGGCTTCCTGAAGTGCAATGATGTAGCGGACAGCAGCATCAAGATTATCACGTTTATCCAATTCATTTCGGTCTTCTCTGTTTTCCAACAAAAAAAGGTCCTGTACAAAATCAGGTCTCGGCATACTACCAACAATGCTAGTAGGAAATAATGGTAGCGTTTTTTTCTCGGTCAATAGGTTGGAGCTTGTCATTTTCTTTTACCAGACTTTGTTTGCAATTTCGTAATCTTGCGTAGTGTCAATCTCATGGTAACCACCGGCAACCTCAACTTTGCAGATCTTTACACCTTCTTGGTTCATCTCCTGAAAAAGTTGAATTAAATACGCTTTTTGTAATGAAACAGCACCATGAAAGGGCATATTGCCATATCTATCCACCGCACGGTGATAATGTTGACACAGGATTTTTGCCCCTTCTTGACTAAACATTGCCACCCCTATATACTCTCCATCAGCCTCTTCAGGCAAGATTTCACGGCTTATTCTAGTGATAGTGTGTCCTTTTGTTAAAACCTTTTCAGCATCATCTTCGGGATGCATAGTACGTGCCACATATCGTTCTCTCCAATCAACATCAACAACTAAACTGATATCGTGGTTGGTTTTCAATAGTTGCTCCGTTACCCATGGACGATAAATGATATCAGCATAGGTGCAGGCAAATGGAGAATTCATCTCAGCTTCAGCACAGAAGAGTGAAGCTAGGATATTATTGTTTTGCCAGTCATGGTTGTAATAAAATCGTAGATCCGGATATTCCTTTTGTATTTTTTCGATTTGATATCCACCGATAAACACAAAATCCTCAACATCCACTGTGCGCCAAGCCTCGATAATCAGATCGAGTATGCGTTTCTCTCCAATTTNCGCAAAGCATTTTGGCGTATCCTCTGTCAGTGGCATCAACCTNCGNCCACGGCCAGCNCCGATAATAATGGCTTTCATCGAACTANTAGGTTTGCATCTGTNTTGGACACTACTCCNGCCTACCTCGCACCNCAGGTTTGCAGGCAGGCTTGCATATGTCCCCGNGACTCAGCGGCAATGGTACAACACTGCTCCANTGAATACTCTTTGGCACCNATGACCTCTAAGTTCAGTGGNCCTGTGTAANCGTTCTGATGCAAAACNGCGATGTAACCGACCAAATCGATGTCGCCTCGGCCATTAGCCTGCATTTCNGGTTTTCCNGGTGCNCTGTGACCAGTTACNACGGTATCGAACTGTTGGCCATCGGCGNCCGACGCTTGGNTCTGGAANTTGCCTTCACAGTCACGAATATGNACNTGCTTAACCCGTGAGNCAACCGCGGCGATGGCTTCGACTGGATTNTCNCCAGCNCGATGNATATGTGANGGATCCATGTCAATNCCAAAAGCAGGTGAAGAAATGGCTTCCATNGCTCGGATNGTAGTTGGTGTNTTGTAGATGCTGCCTCCAACGTGTGCTTTNACACANAGCGTAACGCCGTACNGNTCNGCTCTNTNAGACAAATTGCCNAGTGAATCAATCATTTCNGGCCAAGCGTCTTCGTCGTCGCTCTTACCNCCNGGACCACAATTGACAATTGGGATACCGATTTCGACCGCCGCTTGAAAGGCTTTCTCCATNTTTTCTNNNTCNCTTGATGGTTGNTCCATAGCTAATAGATCAAGCTCGTANGTTTTTGCCAACTGCTTGATTTCGTCGGCCAATTCTTGCCAACGGTCGAGGANNAAATGTTGGCTCATGCCATCGATAGCCGNCANTTCGATACCGTCGTAGCCCGCCATAGCGATGTGNTTNAANGCGGTTTCCATATCGTAACCNCCNAANAAAACTGAATTTGCACCNAGNNTCACTAAATAACTCCTTGTAATTTTAAATGTTAGTGATTATTGAATCCAGAATGCTATTTNTTATATTCTACCCATTNTGAGTAACGGGGTTNCCTTTNAGGGTCGGTAANGGNTGGGGACGAACCAAAATNCCNCCTTGNTCATACGATTCTATCGCCGCCCAAGTGTATTCTAGCGTAGCCAGTGCGTCTCGACCAGAAGCCCGAATTTGGTTGAGNGNCACTTGGTTNGTNACATCCTCCAAGAAGGCNTGAATCCGCAAGGGNAAAGTGGCTCCAAAATCGGATTGNCCNGATTCGTGTACTACTGGNCCNGGAGACGCACCNACACCTAGTTTTTCTGGTGCNGCNGCACCTTCTGTNCCTGGNGCTGGCCANAAAGTCACCTTTTCGATACAGTTTTCGATACAGAATGTGCCNCGTGTNCCACCAACTTCCACACTCCACCAGCCACCCAAACCGAAGGTAGTATCACCCCGTTGACTCAACAGATAACCGATAGCACCGTTTTGNAATTTAACNTGGATGCTATTGATCGACACCATCACATCACCCGCTTTTTTGCGNAAACTGGGCTGACTCATGAANGCCTGCACATGCGTAATGTCNCCACAAAAATGACGCATNACGCTAAACGGATGGGCTAAAAATGCCTTGACGTGAAAGTAGGGAAACCCCTTGACACGCGGGGAATTTTGCGGACCACCATACGTCTGTTCACCNCCAGCAAACCCCATTTTGTGTAGGCAGTAGGCGACCTCTCCCACGTGCCCNTCGTCCATATACTGCATGGCTCGTTCGGCNGGNGGGGNGAAATAGTGGTTCAGNTTACANGCCAAATAAACACCTCGNTCNTCCGCCTTAGCCACCATTTGTCGAGCTTCGTTAATNTCGTTAGAAATCGGCTTTTCNACTAGAACATGTTTGCCAGAATCCAAAGCTTGCATAGTTGGTTCATAATGCCAACTNCCNTTTTCGTTTCCACCAGTACTGACATCAACTATATCTAGGTCTGGTTCNCCATCTATCATATCTTGAAGGTTATAATAAGCTTTTANCCCNAACTTTTCGGCAGTANCATCTGCCTTTTCTTTCACGAAATCACAAACAGCAACTAATTCNGCCAGATCGTCTTGTGNATAGCAATTTGCGTGATTGTTACCAATGCCGCTTAGGCCAACAATCCCAACTTTTAAAGCCATCTTTCACTTCCTTTTAAATATTCAAGTTGATTTAATTAAACANTNTTCCTNACAAATGTGCATTNGGAAGATGCNATAAGCATTAANTAATTTCGGCTCTCAAAATGCTTGNCCGTCTATNCATNCAATTCAGANATTCCTAAATAAACNATACCNNTCTAATTATATCCTAGCAGATCCAATATGTGTCAACTCTTAAACNATNGCACCCTATTGATAAAACCGCAAAANCTGGTAAAATAACCTNCACAGCAAGAACAAGAGGATAGTAAATTGTTCAAGCGTTTGATTGTCTTTGATTCATAANTGAATTTGGAGTTTATTATGCCAACAGTTTCAGTTAATAAACATCATCAAGTATTAANTGGACCTTCTATTTGGTTAGCCGGAGATCCAGAAGATCTAAAACAATGGATGTTATCAGGNATAGCTGGAATTGTCACCAATACCGTTGTCCTGANCGAAATGACAAAAAAATATGGTCAAATCACTGAAGTGGTCAAGCGCTACTTGGACATAACANATAAAAAAGTAGCAGTCGANATTGATGGNCACTCAACTCAAGAACTTCTTGATGTGGGCGAGGTNTTTACCAAGCTTTCCAATAGGATAATCCTGAAGATCCCGATGACAACATATGCTTTGGATGCTTTNTCGGAACTCNAAAAAAGNGGGGTCGAAACCTTTTGTACNACGATATTCACTNTGCCCCAAGCAGCTGCAGTAGCACGAGCTGGTGTCACGCATGTACTNCCATTTTGCGATCCTTTCTTGGCAGTNAATGGCGATCCTACGAAATTGATTCGAGAGTGCTGTGCCATGTTTGAGAACTGGGAGAACCGTCCATATATTACGGCCGCACTNATACGGTCAGTGGATACCGCTTACCGTGCTTTAAGGGACGGTGCAGACGGAATCATTATTTTCTGGTCGGTTTTCCAAGATATGATGGTTTCTTCACTAACGGATGAATGGAACTCTCTTTTTCTGGAAAATTGGGATCAAATGTACGAGGCAGGTTTGTTAGAGGGAATCCCATATAAGCAAAAAAATTGAGGGCGTACTAATTAATTAAGTCTATAGAAACAAGTCCTTGTAAAATTGTTTTTGTAGTTGAACCACTGAACTTGAATGAGACNGGACAAGATCTATATTCAATTACATCTTATCAAAGGGCTGAAAGATGCTGGGCGAAGACATGCCTAAACCAAGAATTTGGAATAGGGAATCNGACGTTTTTACTTTNTTTCATTATAATTTAAAAGGTGNGACAACCCNNTTTNCCCTCTCAAGAAGAAGTCNTCAAAGCTTCGTCATAGGATCATAATGGAAGGGCCATTTCAACTTGTAGAAAGTGTTATCGATACAGTCGTAACCAAAGCAACTCCCGCCGTTTTTCTNATTCGNCGGGTTGAAGAAACAGAAAAATATGCTTACTACAAGGGGCGACTNGGNCGTGCACCTCATGGAACTCTAAGGCAAAACCTCAAACGATGGCTTTCTTCCGACTACCGTGTCTTCTGCTTTGAATATGTACAGGGAGAGAATGCCGTATTTGATCGACAATGCATACTGTGGCACAATTTGGGAGGCCCCGCGGGTAAGCTTGACAACGAGCAACATCCAGAACCAAATGAGGGACAAACTACCAAGTGTCCTGTGTGTTTTTCGAACGACTCTCGATATAATCCCTAATAACAGCCAAATTCGGCCGTTTTTCCTTACCTCGGAAGTCTGATATCTGCAGATTTCAGCATAAACTAATCTAAACCATTTGGAGGCATACTACCAATATGTGGCTCAATAATCAGCAACTTAAGAACCTGCAGCGTGCATACTACAAGAAAACGGAATGTCCAGTCCCGACGCAGGTCATCTCCAGTGGTGAATGTTTCCCTCCCCCGCAAACCAGACAACAAACACAAGTTGAATCACTGATTCAGGA
>PBXZ01000051.1:0-13052 GCA_002729415.1 Candidatus Poribacteria bacterium
TCGTGAACATGCCATTCAGAATCAGGAAGCATTGGTGTATCATTGTATCCAACACTCATTATTTGTGCTCCTTAGTGAATTATCTTAATTTCTTATTTAAAATTCTAGTGAGAATAACTATCTCCGGTGTGAGTTTAAATATGTAACCAAGCAATTAGCAACATAGCAATGCCACAGCTAAGATAAAGCTTATATACTTACAAAATCAGGTTTTTGCAAGGGGCAAAGCTCCAGGTGGGTTACAGCCTTTATTTCTGCTTCATGATCTCAATTAGCATCATTAATTATACGCTTTTTCTTAAGATTAATATACCATAGACAATTGAGGAGTGTCAATTTAGATGAGAATCTAGAAGAAGTTCCCAAGACATGATTGATGTAAGGATTTTTCACTTTGTATCAAGATGAAAAATGGTTACATCTGACTCACTCACGTTATTCTTCAAAAACGAGAAAACTAATTTTTGGCAGTTAATTACTCTCATTGTTAAGAGTAGATTTAGGTAATTATTATTGGACAGTTGACAGTTTGTATGCCTGTTATTTCTGTTTTACGGATTAGTGGGTAACTACAGGTAATTAGTCAAACTCATATAGAAAATTAAGGAAGTCAAATCTATAGATAAGCGTTAACAAAAAGATGCCATTGAAAAATGCCTACGGCACCTAAAAAAGTTGCTTGGAATTCTTTCAATGCAAGGGAGCTATGGATAGAATCAAACAGTTTAAGTTCNTCTGGATATAAATTTCCCTAATAAATCTAAAAAAAACTCAAAATACTTCGATTCAATATAGATAGNNAGNAGCTGTGTCAAGAGGCTTTGATAATTCTNCTTTTGGATGATATCAAGAACACAATTATTANAGNGAAACAGAAGGAATGGNAAATAGGAANTGGTAAGATAAAACTTATTTGTAAAGATCAGAAAACGGATAAAGGATNCGNATTGGAATCTCTTTGATAGCAATATGGTTNTGTTGGTTGCATTTGAGNTAAAGGTTAGGTAAAATCAGTTCGGAAATTGGAGATAAAATAAGGNTANATCTATGTCAATNGCATTGACTGAATTTCATCTAAAGAAGTTGGATGATAAAGGTTATGTAATTATTCCTGATTATTATACTGGTGACCAGCTGGAGGAAATGCAAGCCGCTCAGCGGCGAGTTCTGCCTACNTGGCAGGAAGTAAAAGAAAATCCTCCATCTGGTCGAGCAACTCTTAAAGATTTNCCTTCGGATGAGATGGTTTTGTTACAGGNAATTGTCGATCACCATGCCTGGGATTTTGCCAGAAGATGGTTCGAAACTGAGCACATCCATTTTCGAGCTGGTTGTATGATTGTTCGTTACCCAGGATTTCAAGGTGGGGGGATAGGNAGTGATGCTNCTGGATTACATATTGATAATGGGAATAATTCCCTATTACCATCTTCTGACAATCTGCGTGCATTTGGCCAACTTGTTTTCTGGNTTCATNTGGAAGACGTTGATGAAGATCAAGCTCCTCTGCGTTTATTGGCTAAAGAGCATGGTCGTGATATGACCNAATGTGAACCATTGGTGTGTCGCAGTGGCACCTTGTGTGTTTTTACTAATTACACTCTTCACTCTGCAACTGATTATCTCAGAGCTGATGGGCAAAGATTTACTTGGGGGTTTGGCTTAGGAAGGGCAGATCATTACTGGGAAGGTTTCAAACATTATACTGATAAAGGAAATCATCCCGTGTTTCGCCAGTTTATTGGCACTTTGACTGCAAAAGAGCGCGAAGTTTTCAGATTCCCTCCAGCGGGTGATCCTTATTATACTCTACAAACATTGGAAGCATTAGCAAAACAGTATCCAGGTTGGAATGTTAGTGAGTATAGTTAGAAAACCTCTTGATTTAAGGTGTTCAGAGATGCATCTATACTTGATATTACCCTAATTAATTGAGATTGGAGGATATTTGATTATGCGTAGTGAACGGCTACAAGTTGCAATGATTGGATGTGGTGGACTTCCAACCACTTGTCTCATGCCAGCTATGATGCTGATCGATGAGATAGAATTAGTTGCCACATGTGATCTTCGTCAGGAAGCGGCATCTTCTGCAGCGGAAAAATTTAGTGCTAAGCGACACTATACAGACTATCAGCAGATGTTCGATGAGGAAGTGCTTGATGGAGTTGTCATCGCAGCGCCACCATCTGTTCATACCGAGATCGGAGTTGAAGCACTGAACCGTGGTTTGCATGTTTTTACGGAAAAGCCCCCATCAATGACTGCGGGTGGAGCGAAACGGTTTCGAGATGCAGCTAGGAATACATCACTGAAAGTACTTATGGGAACAGTTCAGCGACATTGCCCAGTTAACCAGATGGCGAAGGAAATTATGAGCCGTTCTGAGTTTGGATCCCCTATTATGTATCAGGCTCGTTATCTTTGTCCAGGACCTGGTATGCGAATGGACTGGGGGTTGAACCGTGATTCTGATGATGATATGTTCCGTTTTTTTCTCCTTGATCATATTATTCATCATTTGGATGTCGCTCGCTTTTTTATGGGAGAGATCGTGGCTGTTAATACTATGCGTAGTCACACGGAAAACCCACATTATGCTGCTGCTATTAATTATCGTTTTTCCAGTGGTATCGCTGGTAGCCAGACTATCTGTTTTCGTTCGCCTATTTTTGAAAATCGTTGCTTAGTGGCAGGTGATGGTCCTGCTTGGGTTGAAACACANAATTGGACTAAACTCTCATATTCGACACCGGATATATCAGTTGGACAGGGTGGTTATTCTGATGGCAGAATTATTCAGTGGGATGGTGGTATTTCCTATCAGGATGGAGTAATCCGGCCAGGATACCGAGAAGAGCTAACTACTTGGGCTCGATCTGTCTTGGATGACAGCGAATGTCGTGCTGACCTTGAAGATGGATACCGAGAGATGCTGATTCTCGATGCTATCATTCAAAGCGCAAAAACAGATAAAGAAGTTGTCATACCTGAGGAAAGTTGAGGGATTTGGGAGATGTTGTCGAAAAACTAATTTCAGAAGGTGAAAGTCATAGCTAGGATCCACAGAATAGTCCCTGCATCCATAGATTCAGGGACTATTTCGGTTCGCTGTATTATCCGACTTTGATGTCAATCTCTTTCGGTTTAGTTTCCTCAACTTTGGGAAGAGATACCGTCAATATACCTGCTTTGTAATTGGCTTGAGTCTTATCTGTTTCTACCGTCTTAGGTAGCTGAAACGACCTTTCAAATTTGCCGCTGCTTCGCTCGATACGGTGACAATTCTGACCTTCGTCTTTTGTTCCAACGTTTTTTTCTCCCGAAATAGTTAAGACATTATCCTCGATCGCAATCTTAACGTCTTCTTGCGACACTCCTGGAATCTCAGCACGCAATTCAAAACAGTCATTTGCCTCGATGATGTCGACTGCAGGCATCCACTTGGTGTCTGAACGATGATTGGATAATTGATTGAAGAAATTATTCAATTCATTGTCAAATAGACTAAAGGCTGAAAAGGGTTTGTATTGTGTAAGTTTACTCATTTTAAATCTCCTAGTTTCGATGTATGTTAAATTTTAGATTTTATTTTTTTACTACCTACAATTACTAGCAATTGGAATGCCAAACTATAAAGACTAGGTACAATAAGGATTTTATGTTAGATTTTTAGAAAAGTGTGTCATTTTGGTAGTAGGACCTTGCGCAATAGCATGTCAAAATGACATACTGTTTCAATCTTATAGCTTATTAGTAATGGAATTATGTATCAGTTGGTTCATTGGAGATTAGAACGACTTATATGGATCTATATTTAATTCGTCACGGCCAGTCAATTAATAATAAAGGAGATAACCACGTTGATTTTCCCGAGCTAACGGATCTTGGTTATAAACAAGCATACTTAGCAGGAAAGGCTCTTAAAGATATAAATCCGGTTAAACTTTACTGTAGCCCTATGTTGCGTGCAGTCCAGACAGCACAGAAGATTGGAAGTGTGATTAACCTTGATCCGCAGATTATAGTTGAACTTCACGAGGGAGGTGGGGTATACACTTTGGCTCCAGGAAAAAGAATAGATGGTCTAAAAAGATCGGAAATTTTAGAATCTTGTCCCAATGCCATTTTGCCGGAAACTGTTACGGAAAAGGGGTGGCAACTCCATCAAGCTCATACAAAGGAGGAAGGTGTGCGCTTAATTCGAAAAAACATGGAAAAAGTGATTAATTTTCTGATGGAAAATCATTATGATCAAGAAGATAAAGTCGCAATTATTACTCATGGCAGATCAGGGTCAATTCTGATTAGCACAGTTCTTGGTATGCCACCGGATCGAGATTATGCGCGCTTTGGTCAGAATAATTGTGGTATCAGTCTAATTAGAATTTCGTCGGACGTAACTCGACTGGTTTTTCTCAACCGGATCGATCATATGCCGATTGAATACGTTACTTGAAATATCCTGCATGGTACTAGCTACTTGGTTGCAATTACTGATCCAAAGAAATCGCCTATTTTAAAGTTAANCAATCGACATCAAGGATGGTTNAAATTAGTTCCTCTTCTTCTTTCTGATCATTATCTGCTTTTTCTTTCTGTTTACCTGTACTGGTTGAAACCATTGAAGGCATTTTGCATGTTGTCATCGATGANAACGATATTGGAGCAACTCCTGAAACTGAAAACCAGCATCTTATTGCATCATTGCAACAACAAATAGAACACTTACAACAAACTTGCGACAACTTGCGACAAGATTGTGACGAAAAATCTAAACGTATCNAAGAACTTCACCAACTAATGGCAATATCTCAAACCAACATGAAANACTTAATAGGACAAAATCAATTGCTTTTGGAAGAAACCAAGCAAAAAAGTGTTTGGCAACGACTGNAAATGTTGGNTTCCNNGTAACTACGAGAAAAAATCGGCTTAAATTTTTTCTCTGGATAAGTTCGCCCAGACCTTTTTTTTCGCCAGATCGTATTACCAGAACCCGTCAAAATAAACGCGCTTGACAGTATCCTCAATCAGCTTACCAACCGTATTCCGCTTCCTGCTACGAGACNTCAACTTTCAAAACCTATTAATTAAACCGAATATAGAATCTTTAGGTTTTGTCAATTCGGTTGAAGGCTCAGTTGATAAATCAAAACTACTGGATTGGGGATTATTTACATATGGAGTTTCTCTATTGATAAATGCTTTTCATTTGCCAAGCATCTAGCTTTTTAAGTTCACTGTCTCTTCCTTGAGAGCGTAAGGAGACCCCAACACTATTTTTCAGACCGGGATACACACGNATGGCAACACACTGCTTCCCATTAACAAATACTTCTACAACGCTTCGATCGATGAACACTCGCAGTTTAAGCGGTTCATTCTGTTCGATGAAAACAGGAGCGGTCTCAGGTGCTCGCGATTGTGCATCTGGCAGAGTTGATGAATAAGACGAATCAATTGTAATCCAACTGTAACGTCGACCTTGTTTATTGTATCCCCGATCCTTGAANAAAGCGATACGAGTAAACTCTTCTCTATTTGGTGAACGTAACACNTTGAGNTCTACTAGAGGTGCNTTTTTAGGGTCGATTTCGGCTNTTATTTCTGTAGCGTTACCTTGTATGTTGTTCAATACTACTTCTTGATTGGCTGGCAGAGTCATTCTATCGACNTGCTGATGGTCATAGCGAAGTGATTCAATATCACCAGCAGGTTCAATGCCCAATTCATCCTTGCCAATAAGTGTGAGATGTCGGGGTAAAGTCATAATTTGATTCCAGCCCTGAGAAGGTTTCGCTGGGTTCATATTGTATATGACTATCAATCCGCCCTTACCATCAGGAGTGGCAGAAGGCGCATGTACTCCGGCAGGGCCTGATGGTCCGAAATTGTTTTTGTCATGAGCTGTTACTACAAATTTGTCACGATGTGTGTCGTAGTCACCTAAAAGATATTGGCCACCACTCATATGGCTGTAGAACAGTAAAATGTGCCGATCACCAATCGGCCAAAAATAAGGACATGCTCCATCATCCCCCACCATGGTGAACTGGTCATCTTCAACAAACGGGTGTAGGTACTCCCAATTAGCAAGGTCTGCCGANCGAAGCAGGAAATTAGCGCGAATTGGCTNACCTCCTGGGCCNTCAGGCAAAGTACCACCTGATAATGAGTAATAGGTATCATCTTTCTTCCAAATACATGGATCAAATACACGATAAGGGAGAGGTGAACCGTCTGGACTTGTTGCCGGAATAACAGCTTTACCAGTAACTTTCTCCCAGTTTAGTAACAAAGGATCGNTCGATACCGCCACCATGTTTCCGACTTTCGTTCCATGATAGATGGCGATTACCCGGTCATCTTCTACTAAAGTGGCGCCGGAATAACAACAGTGTTCAGGGTTCGGATAAATAGCATATGGTAGATCCCGCCAATGGATGAGATCATCACTAATAGCATGTCCCCAGTGTTGACGTGGATCTTCAGGTGGATATGCTTGGTAGAAAAGATGCCAATGACCTTGCCAAAAACAGAGACCATTGGGATCGTTAAGTGTATTTTCTGGATTGACGTAATGGTAGAGAGGCCGATGTNGATCTCCTGCTGTTGATTTTCTTGCCTCAATCAATCGTAGCATCAGAGGGTTGGTTNCCAGTTGTGCTTCTTGTTCTGCTAATGTATCAGCAAATGTATACTGTGGAACACGCGAGGTGTAATCAACTTCATTTTCTGGACTCAAAGCTCGTTCCTTCATCGTTTCGAAACTGTTTGTTTTGAATAAATTTCTATTTAGAATAGNGTATGGTCTAAAGTTGAATAGAGTANGGCAACAGTTGACATTTGTCAACTGATTGTCATATCCTTTATCANTGAGTAGAAATGGATCAAGANCTCTTAATCCTTACTAGCTGTTTACCACACTTTAGCTGTGTAATATGGTTTGTATAACTTATAAATCCGAANGAACTACTGGCGGAGAGGTTGATTAAATGGATGTATCTGAACCAGAAAAACTTGGGTTTTGTCATCAACGTCTAAACCGAATTGAACCTAGGCTAAACACTTATATTGATAATGGTGATATTGCGGGGATCAGCACATTAGTGGCACGCCGAGGACAAATTGTACACCGGTCTTTGATTGGTCTGATGAATACCAAGGTTGACACACCAATTTCAACGAACGCTATCTTCAGGGTTTATTCTATGACAAAACCTATTATCTGTACTGCCCTGATGATGTTGCATGAAGAAGGACGATTTCACCTTGATCAGCCGTTATCACAATATCTGCCTCAGTTTACTAATCAAAAAGTACTGGAGATAGATGGGGATAAGGAGAAATTAGTGTCGGTTCAGAGAGAAATTTCGATCAAAGATTTGTTTACTCATACATCAGGCCTCTCATATACGTTTCTAGCTGATGCCGTAGCGAAAAAATATCGAGCTTCAGGGTTATTAACTGATGCTTCAGTCAGCCTATCTGATACAGTACAGTCAATCGCAGATCATCCGCTATTGTTTCATCCAGGTGAAANGTGGCATTATAGTGTTTCCATTGATGTGTTAGCACATCTACTAGAAGTGATTTCCAATTGTCCGCTGAGTGATTTTCTACAAGATCGTGTATTTGAGCCATTGGGAATGGATCAATCTGGATTCAAGGTTGAAACGGCTCAAACATCAAATATAGTAGATATTTTTGGCAACATTGACTTACTTGGGAAGGATGTTGGTTTTGACGAATTAATATCGGCAACTANGACTGAACCAAATAAATTACTGGATTTGACAAATACTTATCCTTATGACAACCCGAATCATGCCCGTGGGGGACACGGCCTTTTTATGACAATTGATGATTACTTCCGATTTGCACAGATGCTCCTCAATGGCGGTGAATTAGATGGCAATAGGGTCTTAGGCAGAAAAACGGTTGAGTTGATGAATTGTAACCACTTGCCACTAACCCTATTACCATTTGGACTTNATGACCTTGTTATGTGGCCAGGATATGGATTCGGTTTAGGATCACGNGTGTGCATAGATCCTGCTCAAACNAACTTGACAGGTTCAGTGGGTGAATTTGGATGGGCNGGGGCGGCTAAAACCTACTATTGGGTAGATCCTANGGAGAAGATCATTGGTATCTTCATGTCCCAACGATTAAGTTATTTCCAAGTACCGGAAAGAGATTTCCAAGCTTTAGTTTATCAAGCTTTAGTAGATTAAAATACATCAGTNTTTTAGACAAATATAATCATTAAAAAGACGAATTCTAAGCGTTTCGAGAGAGAAGTTTATGACAGTCGTATTAACCGATGNACACTTTGAAACACTAAAAAAGGACAGTTATGTAATTGTCCACAATTTTCTTCCAGAAGTACAACGAGCGGAAATGGCAGGTGCTATCCGTCGCCTTCTCCTTCCATGGGAAGAACTAGAAGATAAGGCAGTCACTAGTGATTCAACCTACTTTCCATACCCTGAGCAGTGTCTTAATCAAGCCATTGTCAATTCGGAGGCAGTTCGGTTTGCTCGTGAATGGTTAGGAACAGAACATATTCACTATCGTCCAGGCTTAGCTATGGTTCGATACCCTGGTTTTAAAGGATTTCCTGATTCAGGTATACCACATGTAGATAACGGCAATAACTCGCTACTTCCTCCCAGTCAATCTAATCGACATCATAGCCAACTCAATTTCTGGTTTTATCTGGAAGATGTAGATGAAGATCAAGCACCAACCCATTTAGTCAAAACATCNGATGGGCAAGATTTAAGCCGTGCTGAAAAATTTGTCGCATCAGGAGGTTCTGTAGCCATCTTTACTAACTATAATTGGCACTCAGCTGGTGATTATANTCGAAAAGATGGCCAGCGTTACGTCTGGAAATTTGCCTTTGGTCGAGCGGATCACTATTGGGAGGGTGTCCTGCACTATACTAATGTTGGNCGAAACACACATTTCCNGGAGTTNATTGGTTCCCTTTCTNCTAAAGAGCGAGAGCTTTTCCGGTTTCCTCCAGCTGGACATCCATACTACACGAAGCAAACTTTAGAAGCGCTGGAAGAACAATATCCCGGTTGGAACCGCAATCAAGCCTACCAGATTTGCCAGCAAATATCATGATTACAAAGAGACNGGGATGTTAGCGTCGAAAATCTTTTTTGCAGTAGGNCATCTTGGATAATTGCTGTTTNGTTTTCGGCTATTCTTCTTTATTTTTAGAANTGGTGTCACAACCTGAAAATCTTTGGTGATATTACCTAACTGTTTCTTTATAATTAATATGGCCGTTTTTAACCTTTTGGCCCAGTTGCATCCGAAATCACGTTGCGCTTTAGTAATAGAGCCACCGCGCTCCTATTGCTGGTCCGTAAACTTCTGGTGATAGAGCTATNCTGCCTCAAGACGGGTTATCTCTCCGCTTCTAACTTTATCACCAGATGGGCACGAAAATTGTCTCTCGTTGCATTATCTCGTTTCGTCTAACTTGTTACTGTTATCCTTAATTGCTCCCATTTTAATCTATTTTCATAGTTCGATTGAAGACTCTTAATGGCTGAAATGATACTCAGATTCCATGAAATATTTTACGCTGTTTTGTCTTTTTGCTCAATATAATCCGTGCTCTAGCAGATTTGGAGGGGGTAGGTTGGTTGTAGGGGATTTTTAACATAACGAATTGCTTGGCTGGTACGAATACCGTTAGGTTTTAAAAAAACAAATTTCTAAGTTTAATCATCATCTAATTGGGCATTTATTGACAAAATTGTATCAACATTGTATGATCGACGGTTAGACTGTTTGGAATCTTATATCACATTAGTCTGTAGGTTTNGTTAGTCCCAATCGTGCAAGAAGCTGTTAGTAGCCTTTGAATTTTATTTCAACATGATGGGTAACTAGACTTGCCAATGCAAATCTATTCAGGAGTTAAACATGAGCTTTGAAGTATACGACTATCGTAAAGATATCCGAAACTTGTTGGTAACCCCACAGATTCGTGCTAGGTTTATACGTCTTGAGGTTGGTAGCCTCAGTGGGGGNGATCAACGAGGGAAGGGGCATTCACATGATNTAGGGCATGAGATCTTTCTGGTTTTGCAGGGAAAAGCGGAATTTGAGATNGAAGGAGAANTACAAGTTTTAGAACCGGGACAGATGTGTGTCGCATTAGTTGATGAAATTCACACAGTTAGGAACGTNGGTGATGAGCCTGTGATTATCTACCTTTCCGTTACNCCACATATTCAACCTACTCACACTAGTTGGGTNGATGAAGGCACCAAAGCACCTNTTCATTTCAATTCATCCGGCGCTTGGGATATACCGAATGATCAAACTACTNCCATCAATGAATTGGTAGAAAGTCANCAACAAGCAGCTGATGCGCTAATGGCTGTTGTTGAATCAGCACATCAGGTTCAGTGTAAACAATTACCCCTGCTAGCTGGTAGCGACAAGGAAGCCGCCCTAGAAGCCCGTGACAAAATTTGGGAGGCTATCTACCCTATGTTTCAACAGATGTATGAACTAGCTGACAGTTGGAATTCTGTTACTTACCGCACGGCTGACACTAGCTTCTAGGAGATTCAAACCGTGAAAACTTTAAAAATTGGTGTCATTGGATGTGGTGCTATTGCTCAAGTTCAACATATGCCNAATCTGATTGATTTGCNTGANCTATTTGATGTNAAAATAGTTTGNGACCTGTCGCCTGGAGCNGCTGAATACGTAGCTNCCAAATTTAANGTGCCCCAGTTTTCTACCAATTATTATGAAGTGTTGGANAGTGATGTAGATGCTATTCTACATTGTGCNGGTGGTTATAGACCCACAGCNGTGGTGGCAGCGTTTGAAGCTGGTAAGCATGTCTTTGCTGAAAAACCTTTATGTTCTTCTTTAGAGGANATGGATAGAATTATTACTGCTCAAAAAAANGCTGGGACAGTCGGACAAGTTGGTTATATGAAAGTATATGACCCTGCTTTTGTCCAAGCCAAACGAGAAGTTGATACCATGGACAATATCCAGTTTGTTCAAGTGAANCATTTACATCCCAATAATGATTTGCATATGCGTCAGTTTGATGTTCGTCGTTTTGATGATATGATTCAGAATTCTCCTACTCAGCAAACAGAATCAGCAGATATTGAAATCTACAACGGTAGTTCTAGACAGGCTATCGGCGATGTGGAGCCACACGTTCAGGGTGCTTTTGGTTTGCTCTCTGGAAGNATGATCCATGANATCTATGGTATGCGTGTCATGTTAGGTATGCCAAAACGNGTTGTTAGCACAGAAATCTGGCGGCATGGCAGAGCAATTACGTTTACACTAGAGTATCCAGCAGGTTACCGTTTAGTTGCTAGTTGGGTAGATCTACCTGATCTTTGGGACTTCAAGGAAACGTTGGAGATCTATGGCGATGATAAACGTGTCATCCTTTCCTATCCAACTGGATTTTCNCGCGGCATTCCATCTAAACTTACCATTCAAGGAATTGACCAAACAGGTACAAGCTATGCAAGTGAACCAGTTATTGACTGGCATAGCGCCTTCATGCAGGAACTTCGTCACTTTCACGATTGNATTGCTAATGAAGTTCAGTGTCGTACTTCGTTAGAGTCCGCTCGTGATGATATTGCGTTGATCATTGATATTATTAAATGCTACTGTCTATAACCAACCGGCGACCGACCACATAACACTTAACCTCCTGAAAGATGACTGCAACAAATCTGNGGTATCTGTGACNGGATCTCCTCCATAATTTTTTATGTATTCACTACGAAGACGTTTCTCTAAATCTGTCGGCTTGGTCAAAGGTATATCTATCCATATGTTATTAAGACCTGCGCTTTTACGAAGTGTTATCCANAACTCCATGTCCCGACGTGCGTGTCTTNGTCCATATTCCAGGTTGGCTCCTGTCGTTACAGCTTGATGTAGACTATACAAGATGCTGGCTTTCGCCACATCATCGGCTGCAGAAATACCATACTGTTTGAATGGATTCTCCCACAAAATTGGATCGAAGTTGGAACTCGACGTACTTTGACCAATGCCGATAGCAGCGAGAACACGCTCTCCTCCAATTTGATCGTAAGTTTCCTCAAATGAATATGTTGTCCGACCAGAATGAAGCACCAGTTCGTTTCCCGACAGATATCCTTCAGTACCTTCAATCTCCCAATGATTTCCCCATTTGCCTGAGGCAGAAGATGATTCATATAGACAGGTTACATCGTTCTCAAACTCGATAACGCCGTTCTCCCACCAGATTTTTGATTCCTGTTGACCTCCATAACTATCATAAGACTGCATGTCTAACTCTTTGGCAAATCCTAGTACTTGTGTTGGTTCGCTGTTGAGAATCATCCGTATAGCATTGAACCCATGATAACTACCTGACTTGTACCAAAGCCGTGCATGAGTAATTTTCCCCAATAATCCCTTTCTCACAATTTTTTGTTTTAGCTGTTCGTTAGGCCAATGCCAGACATTCTCAGCTATTTCCCATTTGACTCCGTTTTGATCGCATGCTTCAGCAACCGCATCGCCAAAATCCAAGGTAAGTGAATAGGGAATTTCAGTAATTAGATGACATTTTTGTCTTGCGGCGGTTAAAGCAAAGACTATTTGGCCATCGGTTGGAACAAGGACAAAAACCACATCAGGTTTTTCAATAAACAGCATTTTCTCAAAGTTGCTGTAACGGCAAGCAACCTGAAATTGTGCCCCTGCCTCTTCCAATGACTTTTGGTTGCGATCACAGATTGCACAAATCGAATAGAGATCTTTTAACTTCTGAATCGTTGCCAAATATTCTCTTGCCCTTGAAGATTCGTAAGCTCCTACTCCTACAATCGCAATGCGTAATTGTGCCATCATAAACTCCTTTTAGATTAAATACATGTCATCAATAATCCTACGGTTATAAAAAATGAAAACAATGAGATGATTATGACCGATATTCTATAGGCGTTTTGATACTGATACTTCAATTCCATATGCTATCATATGTTATCTATGCT
>PBXZ01000052.1:0-34307 GCA_002729415.1 Candidatus Poribacteria bacterium
TCGTGGGTGTGTTAGCATTTGTCTGAATGGATCACACCACGGAGGATCAAAAGTTAATGGGTTTTGCCTAAACTCACCGCGTCCCTTCTCAGCTTTCAATTTCTCAGAATTTTGGGAAAGTCCAGGTTCGCGGTTAACAATTAATTCAGTATGGTAATCAGTAGCCTCGTTTGCTGCAATAATTTCTTCCTGAATCAAGACATCGTCAATAACAACGTAGCCCCATAGATCAAACAAAAATTTTTCGAGATCTGTCATATTTATCATTCCTTGAGTTCTTTTTTTACACAGTGTACGTCTATTGAAAGATAATATCCATAAACGATCAATTTTTCGAGATATTTCTGGTTTTCAGTAACTAGTTCCAACTTACAGCTTAATTTCATTATTCATTCTAACAGTGATTCATCCAAGATAAATCTTCACCTTATCACAAGAGGAGATGCCTGAACTTCCTGATTACAAGTAAATGATTTGTACCCACTTGAATTGCAAAAAAATCATGGTATTATAATAGAATATAGAAACGTTGACACAAAAATTTCATTATCATGTTTTTTAGGCAGAACTCAAAAGGAAAGTCTAAAGTGATTATGGGTGTGTAATGACTATGAAAAGGGACAGGCTTTCTTCCAGGAGCCAAAGTTGTTATTGGCAAAAGAGCAGCAACCACCGAATTCAAACATTCCCTCAGGGTAGAGGCAGTGACACCGGCAAATCCACTAGGGTCATTCGACTTGAAGGTAGTCAATCCTGATACACAAGAAGTTGTCGCTAAAGAGGCGTTTGTATCAGTAGCGAGACGGTATACAATTATCCGAATCCTTTTCGTTCTTCTCAAGGGACCACTTTTCGCTATGTTGCCAATGAATAGAAAATCGTAATGGAATTTTGGGAGGTATGTATCCTCATCTTTTCCTCTATCCAAATAGTTGATTTAACGAACTCAACATATCTCGAAGCGTCTTGCTGTCGTGATGTCCTAGACAAAGGTTAGCTAGCCATGCGTTTGTACTATATCTTGTTCTTTTTAATTCTTTCTTGCTTTAGTCTGAGCGTCGACGCTCAGACTAAAGCTGCTGTTATTGTTGGTGTCAGCGACTATCCTGCTAAATCCAATATTCCTGACTTACAACATTCATCTCAGGAAGCCAAATCTCTTAGCAATTTTTTAACTGAGCAAGGTTATCAATGCCATACCTTGCTTGATCGAGAAGCAACTAAAGAGAACTTAGAGAGCCACATCCAAACGTTAATTGAGATGTCGGAGCAAAAATCATTGGATCATTTTATCTTCTACTTTAGTGGACGTGGCACGCGAATCGAGGACGATCCTGTGTTTTCAGTGCTGTATTTTGTTGATGAAGATAAAGACGAATTAGATGAATGCCTCTTACTTAGCGATGCGGATCCTGCCGACCTTGACACCTATCTTAGGGATGATGCCCTTTTCGAATTTGTGACTCAAATTAAAACTGACGCCATCACACTGATTCTCGACTGTTCTTTCAATGGTGTTGCTGGTAATACTTCTATAAAGGGATTTGGAGAATCAACGGGCGACGAATTCGATGGAGTTAACGTAATGAAAGAAGGAGATGTTGGAGCACTCGAAAATGGTCTAGTGCTGTCAGCAAGTGCACCGGACCAACCTGCTTTGGATGGTGCTTTTTCGACTGCTTTGCTGGATGCCTTAAAAGCTGAAAAAGCCGATACCTCCCAGAACCGAGATCTCTCAGTGGCAGAAATATACGCTTACCTTAAGAATGCCCTCAAGGATAAGCAAGTACCTTATTTATTCGACCCACAGCAACACAATCCAACACTTGTGACTTTACCGGAACTGCCAACTTTAGAGATTATATCGGAACCTTCTGGTGCTGAAGTCTACCTGACAAAGGGACAGAAGAGGCGGGAATATATTGGATCTACTCCATTTCTACAAGAACTACAAAAGGGTCAGTATCGAATTGATGTTCAGAAACTGGCTTTTCACCGCTCTCGAGTGCAAGATATTGAGCTTAGCGAATACAGCCAATCATACACGCTTGAACCATTTGTTCTCAAACCAATAGGTATTCACGGCATTGTGCGGGATGACGATGGCAATCCTACGGAAAATCTACAGGTCATCATCAAGCAAGAAGGAAAAGAAATTTGGCGAGAAGACGCAGAAAGAAATGGAAGTTTTCACTTAAGCCAGGAACAAGAATCATGGCTTAAATTAGATCAAGTCTATGAAGTCAGTGCGATAGGAAGTAATCTGCTTTCATCCGAAAGAGTAACTTTTACTTTTAGGGGCTATCAGGATATTGATTTGAGAGTTCCTGTTGCCCTTGATAGAACGGCACCCATCTTGATCGATTCTGTTTTTTCCTCTTCGCGTTTGGTACCTTCTGAAGATTTTCTGCTTTTAGGCGATGAAGTATTAATCACTCTTACGGTAACAGATAAGGTAGAGGATGATATGCTTTTTGAATTGGATCTTGAGACTTTAATGGATCTTGAGACAGATGATGGAGTTCTGAGAGACGATGGAATGGAGTCCCAAAATTACTTGGGGGTGTCGTCTGTAAAATTGATGCTGGGGGTAAAAGACTCGGCTAAGTTATGGCCTCTCAATCCAGTTATGGAAAAAGATGAACAACTAAAAGACCAACACTCATATCAGTTCCAATACACTGTGACAAAAAAACCGGAGGTAGTTGAGGAGTGGTTTGTAGCACTAGTAGAGGTTATTGATAAGGGTGGAAATGCTCGTCTCTATCGTGAAAATGAAGTGAACATCAATTTCGCAGTATGTCCAAATATTCTTGTGATGGGTGAAAAGCTGTTTAGAGACGGAGTCTATGACAAAGCCGTCGATTCGTTTAATTTGTCTACAGAGCATACAGACCGAAGCAGATATATTATGTCACTTGCTCACCATGAACTAAATTCAATCCAAAATGCCGTAGAAAGCTTTTTGCTAATCAGCGACCAACTTTTCTACTTGTCGGAGCAACACTCGGGTTTGTCTCCACTGCCTCGGAAGTTTGCCAATAGGCTGTGGCGGTACTACCTAGATCAGTTATCAAAACATCGACAAGATCCAGACTTTCTCAGCTTGCTCATCGCGACTGCTGAGAGACTAACTCGTCTTCATGACGCCGAGTTGTATCAAATTTACAAGGAGAAGTTAATTGCCAACAGGACATCAAAAGAATGATTAAACATTACAATCTGATAGTGCATCCCTTTCTTTGTAGTCGGTATTTAATAAATATGACTGTTTTCCGGCTTCTCATCTGTCCAGTATTACTATTCCACTTAATCTTTTTATCGTTTGCGGAATCAGGACGGGGAGCTTTCTCAACATCTGGTGGAGGGGCAAGAGACCGAATTTTCGGTGAGTCTTTTGTGGCCGTTGCGGATGATGCAAACGCAATGAGGTGGAATCCCGCTGGAATTACGTTGCTGCAGCAGGCTGAGATTACTTTTTCGCATGCCAGCCTTTTTTCCTTGGGGGATGGAGCTTTTGACTATTCCGATACCTCTAGTAGCGTGAACGAAGATGTGGTTAATGTTGCCGTCCCAAACTTTACCGTGCCCTTTGGCATTAGCTACCATAGCGTTGGTACGCATGGACTCATTTTTACTGACGAGAGTGGGACCATCCTTGACTTAAATGGGAAATATACAGAGCGAGTGCTGACGCTATCTACCGGTCAAACGCTGACGATTGGTGGAAGTAAGCTCACATTTGGAGTGAACCTTAATCGTTATACTGTAAATAGTCGTCAGAAACGGCGAGGTTTTGGCATTGATACAGGTTTATTATTTTTATCAAAAACTCGTTTCATACCTCAGGTCGGGGTGACACTTAATGGGCTTTCAAGTGTACCATCTCGCTTCATTATTGGTTTTGCGTATCATTTGTTACAAGAAGGTCAGCTTACTATCGCGAGTGGTTTAGCTAAAACATCCGCGACAGAAGGTTGGAAATACAGTATAGCAAGCGAATACGATATTTATCGTTTTTATCCAATTCACTTGTCCCTTCGATCGGGCTATCAATTCCGTGGATCTCACTTAGAAAACAAGCTTAATGTTGACGTTGGCGGCTGGAACTCTGGATTCTCACTATACATGAATCGGTTTAAACTGGACTATTCTTATGAACCGCATATCTCACTCGGCAGCACCCACCGCATGACAGTTTCAATACTACAAGTTTCGCCTACAGAAAATCACTGGCAGAACGGTATACAACATTATATGATGTTGGAAGATGATTCTGCATTGACGTCTTTTAAAAGGCTAATAGGCCTGAACCCTAGCAGTGCCAGGGCATATCACCAAATTGCAAGGATTTATGAACGAAAAGGTGAACTTGAGAACGCAATCCAATCTCTTGAATACGTGCAGCAAATTGATGCGAATTATTTTGAAAAAGAAAAACTCCAACAGTTAATTGGAGACTTGCAAGGCCAACGTCGATAGTGCTAATTGTATTCCCGAACATAGTTAGATGTCATGACATATCTACGAGTTAGTTGAGTCTTTGATACTGACTTGGGTCAAAGGCCATACCGCCATGTAACCAATGACCTTCTGTTCCTTGCTCCATCTGAATTAAACCAGGCCCATGGTCCAATCGAAAACCACGCCCGAGTATTTCGTTAAAAATGTCAATGATTCGCGGATGTGTTAACATTCGCCTGAATGGAATGCACCATGGGTTGTCAAAAGTTAATGGGTTTTTTCTAAACTCACCACGTCCCTTTTCGGCTTTTAATTTGTCAGAATCATGCGAAAGTCCAGGTTCACGATTAGCAATTAATTCAGTATGGTGGTCAGTTGCTTCATTTGCGGCATCGATTTCTTCCTGAGTTAGGACATCATCTATAACAACGTATCCCCATAGATCAAATAAAAATTTTTCGAGACCTGTCATATTTGTCGTTCCTTGGGTTCTAATGTATGATAACAGTATACACGTGTACTTGAAGATAATACCTATAAACGAACAATTTTTCGAGGTTTTCTGGTTTCCCGTGTATACTTTGGTCAGTACTAGATTCCCATTTTACCTTGTCTTGATATTGTTCTGGATCGTTGTTTTATACTTGGAGCCTAATTTGAAGGAAGTTAGATTGGTTTCAAAGTTAAATCATGGCAATATAGATCTTGATTTTTGACATCTAGAGGTTTCAGCTATCCATCCTTATTTTTATTGTGATTCTAAGGGGAATTTTTAATGGATTTAGATTTGTTGAACTGATAATCTTTAGATCAGACATACCTGACATACTTTAGGAAATTAAAGTATGTTATTGTATGAAATTTTGGGTGTTGCTTTATTGTTAAAGAAAATTGGGTTGTTTCAAAGGAGAGAGCTTCGTGAGTACACCCGATGTCAGCGTTCGTAAGAAGCATGATATCGTTATTTTGGATATCAAGAAGTCTATGGTTGGTAATGTTAGTTCACAATTGGGTTCAATTGTTGAGGAAGAGACTGCTCCCGGTGGACAAATTTGTCTAAAGTTCATTTTGAATCTGGAAGATGTTAGAGTTATGGACAGCACCGGTTTGGGGGTGCTGGCTCGCATATATGGACTCCTTCTGGAGAAGGGAGGAAAAATTGCGCTATTGAAAGCTAACAAAAACATAGAAAATTTATTGGTTATCACGAAATTAGATGGTCTTTTTAATCGGTATCAGGATGAGGAAGAAGCCATTTACGGCATGTTATAGCTATATTTACGGCATGTTATAGTTACAAATAAATAGTACATAATATTAAAATTTTGTGTTACAATAACATGTTGGATATTTGGGTAGTATCCGGAGCTTAAGGACTAATTGAGTGCAGGATTTGATATCAATTTAGATACATCTAGGTAAGGTGAAATGAAACGTCTATTGTTGTTATTAATTGAGGTTCAATTTTTTCTTTGTTTCTCTTCTCTATTTTTTGTATGGGCACAAAACTCGCTACCTGAAGAGGAAGATTTGCTGTTTGAGTTAGATCTTGAGTCCTTAATGGATATTGAGGTAGAGTCAGTAACGTTGACGAAACAAAGTTTACTTAGTGCTCCAGCTGTAGTTACTGTTTTTACTGCCGCCGATTTGGAAACTTATCAATACAATTCCGTCGCCGACAGTCTCAGGACAACCCCTGGTTTTGATGTCTTATATGATCTCGCTTTTTACAATGCTGGGGTGCGAGGTATAAATGGTGGCATGGGTGCTCAGAGCCAGGTCATTAAAACGATGATCGATCGTTAGGATGTCAGTTTTCGTTCCACAACCGGAGGTTTTCTAGGGCCTCCGCTAATGCCTATGTTAGCAATTAATCGTATTGAAATCATTCGAGGTCCTTTATCCGCACTCTATGGTGCTAATGCGTTTTTGGGTTTAATCAATGTGGTACCTAAATCAGCTGCTGATATGCAGGATGAAGACGGTAATCTGAATGGGATGTCAACTATGCGCGGCTCATATTTGAACTCTTTTGGCAATAATGGTGCTTCGACAGAGCTAGCTACATGGGGGATGCCTTTGGGCATAGATACTTTTGTTGCGTTGTCATATCAAAGCTCGGATAGGGGAGGACTTGAATTGCCTGATATCTCTCCGCTATATGAGGAAATACAGTCAGATCGATCGGATAGGAAGTTTCCGCTTTCCGTAGAGAGTGATACGCAATATTCGACATCCGGTTATGCCAAGTTTGAGGGAGGGAATGAAGAAGAAGCTGGAAAATTTCTTCTGGACACGAATTTGCAGTTGCTCGACCGAGACGGGAACTTCCAGCCGGATTCGGATCCCCTGTCCGGATCGCGTCTAAGTTATTATAATGGAATGGCAAGAATTCGTCACAAGAAGAAGTTCCAAAACGGATTTCGATTCAACACTTCCTTAGCTTATACGCGTGGAGCTCCTACCGATAACGAGCGCCTTATCTATAGAGACAAGGACCTCGACGAAGATGAAGATGATTTTCAATATTTTCAAAGGAAGTTAAAGTCCAGTGCTTTTGATTCCAGGTTTGAGATGAACTATGTTCCCGAAGAATCAGAATCTAATTTAACGGCTATTCTAGGGGCTGATTTATCGTTGGACAAGGAAGAATTACCATCTGTTCTTGGTTTTATGAGCGAGACTAGTGAAACATTTAGCGAAATTGTTAAAAAGAACGAAGCATCCTTGACAAACATCGGAGGGTTTGGGCAGTTAACATGGAATCCGGTTGAAAAATTGGGAACCATTGCCGGCTTGCGTTTTGAAAATCATAGCGAATATGGTAATCAGTTGAGCTATCGTGCGGGTGCTGTGTATTCCTTCACGGATCATACTGTGTTCAAAGCGCTTCTGGGAAAAGCTTTTAAAGCTCCAGCACCCTCTTTTGCAAGTGGTCAACCAATGAATCTCCCATTTTTGGTCTTCTTTGAGGGGAAGGGAATTCAGGGAGTTGAGCCTCAATATGCGACCACCGGCGAGGTATTCTTTGGTACACGGCTGACGGATGTAAACATCGGAGTGAACGTGTATTATAGCCATATTACTGACTTTGCTGAATTCGAGTTTAGCGAGATGATTGTCCTTCCATATCCCAAGAATTCGGCTGACATAAATGCCCTAGGCGGTGAGTTAGATCTGAAATTCATTCCAGCTAAAATACCGAATCTTCGTGCGTTTGCGAATCTTTCGTATGTTCACACAGACCAATCTTCAGAAGAAGAAGCTTCGTTTAAGAGGCCTCTTTTTGCTCACGCTTCGGGTAGTTTTGGTGCTTCATATGATTGGGTAAAGAATCATCTCCGCTTCTTTACCATAGGGCATTTTATCGGCAAGCGATTGGCCGACAGGTACAATGTCTATAAAAATGACAAAGTAGATTATGACTTACCCGGCTATAGTCTTTTGGACATAGGAATTTCATCCTTAGGCATCAAGGTGTTTGGTGAGCAGGAAACCAGATTTACCCTAAAGTGCAGCAATTTGCTGGATCAACGATATGTAGAACCTGGGTTCCTTGGTATTGATGTGCCTGGCTTAGGACGCCAAATTGCTGTTCGAATGGAACAAAATTTCTGAAATTATGGATTAACATAATCAAAGAGAAATTTCAAACCTGTTGAGCATAAATTTGGGTTTGGATTGGATTTTTCTTTTACCCGAGTTTAATTAGAGATAACATCCTTGTAAAGAAGATATCATAGGGGGTATCGTAATGGGAAGGCGATACAAGCTGCTAATCCTAATTGCCTTAGCATGCATATTGGTATATATGGGTACAATGGCCTTTAATACCCAAGTTTCTTATGCAGCCACTCCAGAGCAACTTAAGGCCGCGTTTTTGGTTAATTTCATAAAGTTAACCAAATGGCCGAGTGACGTTGCTGCATTTGAAGTTGGTGTTTATAAAGATCCGGTTTTTGCAACCTTGCTGACGAAAATTTTAGCTGGTAAAAAAGTCCAAGGTAAAGATATCACAGTGAAGCCACAGGATGATGCCGCGTTATTTGCTAATTGTCATGTGATCTTTGTACCTAAGANNGNCNAAGGGNAATTAGGAGACGTATTTGCTAAGATTAAAGACCTTACTGGTCCTCCAAAGTTAACCNTTGGTGNGGACGATCCTTTTATTGATGCAGGTGGAATNATTGCTTTCGTGGNGGCTGGGGCGAAGATTAAATTCAAAGTGAATTTAGGTNCGGCCAAGGCTAAGANTNTNNCAATCAGTGCCAAACTTCTAAAGTTAGCCATAGATGTAAAAAAGTGATGCTNCTGTACACNTAGAGTNCCCGATTTAATCATACCGGGGCTNTCGATTTTGTTCTTTTTGNAGATATCATAGTAATTCGCTAGCAANCTGACCTGATTCTTCTGGAGGTTAGTGTANGATATCGCTTTCTTTCCTTGTTTTCCAACCTGGTACCATCGTCATCTATAATGTNAAAACGTATCTAAAAAATCATTTNGTATGTAAAACNGTTTACCCAATAGAGGGATATNTTGCAAGCTAAGAAAGTTTTGATTGCTTCAAACAGCAAATTGTTCAGCCGGACACTTGCNCGTGTNGTAGNNAGCNATAAATATGAAGTGACCACGGTTGTAGATGGAAATGAAGNGCTCGCTAGTATTGAAAATATAGACTTGTGTCTCTTGCAAGATTCGTTAGCTAATGTTACCGGTTTAGAAATCTGTCAGCAACTAAGGCATTCAGAACAAAAAAACAAGCCGATCATTATTTTTTCTCATCAGTCAAAGCTCGAAGATGAAGCTCTGGAAAAAGGGGCTTCGGCTTTCCTGAAAGTTCCATGTCATTCAGAGGATTTGCTCAAATTGATTGAGAAATGGCTTGAATTTTCGACGATGGGTGTTTCTCAAAAGACGAAATTGACAACCGCTACAGAAATAGAAATAGATCCTTCTACGGATGATGAGATACAGGAAATTGACACAGTTGCTGGAGAAGAAGATACTGGAGAAGAAAAGCAGGAAACAATTCTTCCTCAGGGGACTCAAGCAACGGATTCTCAACCTTCCTGTATTTTGTTAGTGGATGACAGTAGGCTTATCCATGCCTCGGTGGGAAAAATTATTGATGAAAATGGATTTAAATTGATTCATGCCATGGATGGAGTGGAAGGATTACAAAAGGCCGTTGAATATATACCGGATCTGATTATTTCTGACTTGGATATGCCGAATATGAATGGGTATGAAATGTGTCAGGAAATTAAACAAAGAGAAGTAACCCAGGATATCCCTGTTGTAATTCTGTCTGCAAGAGGGGCAGGATTGGACATTGATAAAGGGTTTGATGTGGGTGCAAATGATTTTCT
Organism: Candidatus Poribacteria bacterium; assembly: GCA_002729415.1. Classification (GTDB taxonomy): domain Bacteria; phylum Poribacteria; class WGA-4E; order WGA-4E; family UBA9662; genus UBA9662. The sequence continues at coordinate 9,837 of PBXZ01000052.1, forward strand.
TACCAAGCCAGTGGATGAAGCCGAGTTAATTAGTCGCATTAACCTGACCCTTGGTTCGCAAGGGGAAAATTCTCTTCGTGAGAAAATTCTTGTTGTCGATGACAGTGCGTTAGTTCGCAACATGATGAAGCAAGGACTTTCACAACAGGGTTTTGAAATTCTTACAGCTAATGATGGGCAGGAAGGCTATGATGCAGCAGTTGAACATGAACCCGACTTGATTGTCACTGATTTTAATATGCCAAAAATGGATGGTAGGGAACTCACACGTGCTCTGAAAAGTAGAGAAGCGCTGTCAGACATACCAGTATTGATGCTGACTGCAGCAGATTCAGACACAGATCAAAGGAAGGGCAAGCATGCGGGTGTCGCAGCATTTTTATCCAAGCCGTTTCCTCCGGACAAATTAGTAGTAATTGCGGAGAAACTTATAGCTGAAAGAAGGTTGATTAGAGAGCGTCAAGCAATGCGGCATTATCTTTCCGAATCAGCTGTGGAAGCTGCTGCTGCTGCCGCAGACCAGAAAAGCACGGTCGGTCAAATGCGTGTCGAAGAGACTTTTTTAACGATTTTTTTTACAGATATTGTTGGGTTCACGCCAATGACCGAGCGAATGGATCCCAGCGATTTAGTTAATTTGCTCAACGAATACTTTGATGAAATGGTTGTCATTCTGAAAGAAAATGGAGCTACTATTGATAAGTTTGTTGGGGACGCAATTATGGCTTTGTACCTTGAATCAAAAAATAGATCTCATGAAGAATGTGCCTATAATGCTGTTAAGGCTGGGCTGGAAATGATTGAAGCTCTGGGAAAATTCAATCAGAACCGGCAGGATCAGGTAAACATCAGAGTTGGAATCAACTCAGGTACTGTCATTATGGGAGATATCGGCAGCAAATTGTACCGAAGAGATTACACTGTAATTGGTGATAATGTGAACATTGCCGCTCGTTTAGAGAGTNCTGCNGAACAAGGGATCGGTTTTGGTTAGTGANACAACTTATAAATTAATAAAAGACTTTGTTGAGATTGAANATACGTCTTCAATTGNAGTGAAGGGGAAAGCAGAAGAACTTCTGGTTCATAAANTATCACAACTGCTTCCNATNTAAANGTTAAAGACCAAATTAGAGGANAANGTATTAGGTTNGCTGATGGTAGGGANAGAAAANNTAGTAGAANACACNNTGGTTAGGTTNTCAGCNGCAGACATGAAATTATTTCAAGATCTGATCCGTGACCATAGTGGTATACATCTGGATGAAATCAAGTGTAATAGTCTGNTNCCGGTTATATCCCGGTACCTATTGAAGAAGAATTTCAACAGTTTTGGAAAGTATTATCGATTTTTGCAGCAGGATCGCCANTACGANGTAGAAGTACGTGANTTGATATCATATGTTACCATCAATGAAACAAGCTTTTTTAGAAACCCTGCTCANTTCACTGTCCTTGNGGANCATATATTACCAGGTATCATCAGCGAAANATTCAATAAAACACAAAATTTNAAGATTTGGAGTGCNGGTTGCGCAACGGGAGAAGAACCNTATTCAATNGCAATNACAATCATGGANAAACTNCCTTTTCCTGAAAAATGGGATATCGAAATTCTTGCTACTGATATCGANTACAATGTTATCAAAAAAGCGGAGAAANGTATTTACAATCNGCGNGCCTTNCGNAATGTCAGTAAAAGTCGGCAAGAGAAGTATTTCAACCAAGTTNNTAAGCAATACGAATTAAAGCAAAACGTCAGAAANATGGTTGATTTTCGTGAGTTTAATTTAAAACAAGCCGTCTATCCAGTTCCTGAACAAGGAAACTGGGATATTATCTTCTGTCGGAATGTGATTATCTATTTTGACAGTGAGTTTACAAGGCAAATTATTGGGAATTTCGGCCGGTGTTTAGATGAAAAAGGACATTTGTTTCTGGGGCATTCTGAAACCCTACTCGGTATTTCAGATGGGTTTTCGATAGTCGATTTTGGAAACACACATGCTTATAAGATAAAAGATAATACTATTAGCAAAACTCCATCGGTAAAGTTGAAACAACAATCCAAAGCAGTTCGTTCAGAGTATGCAAACAAGAATTTTNCAAGCAGGAAAACATCTAAGCGGNATAATATGGCACTTACGAANGNTTACTTAGCNANGGATAGTTTTGTTTCTCCAACAAAGTTAAAGAATACTGNTGATCTTAATACCAATGCNGGANCNGCGAATGGGNAAACTCTGGTCGATTATTATCTAGCCAAAGGNAAATCTTCGGCGGATACAGGNGATTACGTCTCCGCTTCAGAATCTTATCAAAAAGTTCTTGNGATAGATCCTTTGTGTGTGGANGCGCACTTTTTCATGGCGCTTGTNTCTGAGAATCTAAGTGAAATTGACCGTGCGGTAGAAGAATATCAAAAAACCATTTATGTTGATGATTCGTGTGTTCTGGCNCATTTCAATCTGGCACGGCTTTATCGATTAGCTGGAAACCAACAAAGTGCTGTTCGCGAATATAGAAATACTGTTCGCAAACTTCAGCAGTTTTCTGAAGATGAAGAAATCAAGTTTTCTGGCGGCTTTTCAGCGAGACTCATAGATGAAATCTGCCATCAGAAATTGAAACAGCTAGAGGAAGATACTTCCCAATCGGAGATTCAAACATGAAAGCAGAAGGAGCTGGGGGAACTGTAGCAAGACGAAAAACAGACCTGATACTCCAGCAAGCTGCACAAGAAAAAATTGATTCTCATCAAGAAGTTACAACGGAAGATGTTCGGAAGCTCGTCATGTTCTTTCTTGGTGAAGAGCAGTATGCAATTGACGCTGTCTATATCAAAAGTGTCAACGAAGAGAAGCAATGGATGAGGATATATCCGATCCCTTGTGTTCCACGCTATTTACTGGGGGTGATAAACCTGCGTAGCTCGATTATCCCGGTACTGGATTTGTGCGATTACTTTGGTTTGCCAACCTCCGAAATAGATGACGAAACCAGAATAATGGTTGTAGATCCCTCTAAGTCGGAAAACTTTGCTCATGAGGAAACGCAGTTGGAAGTTGGTTTTCTTGTTGATAAGGTTGAGAATATTATAGATGTTTCTCAAGATGAGATCCAACCGGCATTAACCACTATTGAAAAGGTTACAGCAGAGTATATTGAAGGTGAAACGCACTATTTAGATAAAACTACAGGGGAAAAAACATTAATTGGGATTATCGATGTGGAAAATGTGCTGGTAGCAGAAATGAATAGCAGATTGGGTGGAAAAGGGGAAGCCAGTTAATAAAATAAGGATAACGGGAAATTAAAGAGGGAGTCTATTTGCTTTTTGCTTTTGTCTTCTTTAGCTTGAAATTTTGGTGAGGAATAAAGGCATTCACGTTTTTTCGGTATGGAAAGTTTACGTCAGTCACATCTGGATTCTGATTCTACAGTTGGGTATTTTAATCGGATCTCAATGCTTATCTTTCGTTCTGGAGGAATTGTCTTCGGTGCTGATGCTGGAGAGGTTATTGAAATTCTTGATGATGAGAATTCGGAAATTGAGGAGTTACCGGATACTCCCGGGTTCATGTGGGACGACCTTGTGGGATTTACTACCTTTCGAGAGTTAGAATTGGCAGTTATCAGTTTAAATCAGCAGTTTGATTTAACCCCCGCCTTAGATAATGTGATGGGTGTTGAAAGTGCTCAGGTTATTGTGGTACAAAATGAATATGGCTATCTCGGCATTCAAGTAGATCAAATAGATACCATCATAGATCTTGAAATTGAGCATATTGATCCGGTTCCCGATTTTGTTGAAGCCCTTCTGGGGGTTGAATCGCTATGGGGAATGGGGAAAGCTTCGCAGGCAACTGACATGCTATCGGTTACTGATGAAGGTATAGGGGATGTAATAATGCTGGTTGGGTTAAATGATATTCTGCCTGATGATCAGAAACGGTTGATACAAACGATAACTTACTCGAAATTTAAGAGCATGAGTGAAACTTCTACCCCTAACCTGACGTCTGAGTCTTAAGGATTGTTAGTCATGTATCCATTAGTGAAGATAATACGCAAGAAACAGAACATAAGGAGTAAAATCTATGTTTAGTAAATTAAAAGATCTTCCAATTAAGTATAAGTTGACGGGGATTACGATTTCTATATCTATTGTCACGGTAGTTTTGGTCTGTATAGCCTTCATTCTGTATGATAGAGGTACTTTCAGGGAGAGTTATAAAAAGAATCTATCGACTCTCGCTAACATTATTGGAACAAATAATGTGACGGCTTTGGAATTTGACGACCCAGATACTGCTAAGGAAGTATTAAATACGTTAAAAGCCAATACAAATGTTGTGGCGGCTGCTCTTTACGATGCTGCGGCAATGGGTGAAAACGCTTATGCAATACCAACATTGTTTACAGAGTATACTAGTGAGGCTGCTTTAGATCAGAATGAAGGGGCTCCACGTCGAGCTGGTTCAGCACGTCAAGAGTATACTTCGGATAATAAGCATCTGATTATTGTGCAGGAGATCACGGGAGACGATAACGCTGTTTTAGGAAGCATCCTGATTAAAGCACACACAAAAGAAATTGGAAAGCGTATCACAAACATCTTTGGGCTTAGTGCTGTTATCTTGCTGGTTTCAGCGGTTGTTGCACTTCTTATCGCTGCTTACTTCCAGGGGGTAATTTCTAGACCGATCTTGCATCTGGTTGACGTCACTCACGGAATTACAGAGGATGAAGATTTTTCACGTCGTGCGGTAAAAGATTCGGATGATGAACTGGGGAAACTGGTTGACGGTTTTAATGTCATGGTTGCTCATACTGACAACATAATTCAAAAGATACAGGATGCTGTCGCAGATTTAGACAATACATCAACCGACGTCGTACAAGCGAGTCAGAATCAGGCAAGTGGCGCTGCTGAACAGTCCGCCGGTATTACCCAGGCGGTAGCTGCAGTTGAAGAATCGGCCAAAACTTCAGCTCAGATCTCAGAGAATGCCATGGAGGTTTCTGAACTGGCCCAGTCGAGCCTTGACACAGTTCAGACAGGACAAGTGACTGTCCAACAGGTAGTTCAAGCAATGGAGATGATCTCAACCAGCACGACTGAAAGTGGAGAACGGATTTCAATGTTGGAGGACAAAGCGGAAGAAATTACGAATGTACTGGGACAAATCGATGATATTGCGCGTCGGACAGATCTGATCGCTTTGAATGCACAGATTGAAGCTGTTAATGCTGGGGACCAAGGTAGAGGGTTTATGGTGGTGGCAGAAGAGGTCAAAAGACTTGCAGGGCAGACTATGGATGCTTCCACGCAGATCAAGACACTCACCACGGAAATAACCAACGAAATCGGCGACTCTGTAACCGCCTCTCAGCAAAGTACCGATCAAGTTACAGAAGGTGTGGGATTGGCAGAGGAAACTGGAGAGCATTTGGAAAAAATTCTGGAGATGGTGCAAAAGACTGCAGAAGCAGCCACTCTTATCGATCGCAGCACGCAACAGCAGCAGTCCGCGTCCGAGCAAGTAGTTAGCGCAATGAGAGACGTTGATGGAGTTTCCAAGACGAGTGAGGCAGACGCTCAGAAAACGCTCACCACTTCTGAAGAATTAGTGCAAATTGGGCAAACACTGCAGGGTATGCTGAAAGTACAGGGCAATGGTGGTAGCCCAAACCAACCTTCCTAGCCAAAATGTCTGTTTCAATATGAAGATTGGGAAAGTTCACCAACCCCAATCTTTGGTGTTTCTGTTAACATTTTTGTAGACAGGGTTCACATTGTAGATTTATCGAACAAATAGGGTTACGTATAAATCGGGAAAACAATGCAAGAAGGAATGGATGAACAATTCCTAGGCATCTTTAGGGATGAAGCNGAGGAGCATATTGAGCAACTTAACCTAGGATTGCTTGCACTTGAAAATAATCCAGGCGATCCAGAAATNATTCGTGATATTGCCCGTTCTGCTCACACGCTGAAAGGTTCNTCGAAGTTAATGGGTTTTGACGACATTAATGTTGTCGCCCACCAGATGGAAGACCTGTTGATTGCCGCTCGTGATGAAGGAAGGCACTTAGGACGAGCTGATCTTAATCTTCTTTTTGAAGGTCTTGATGTCATCAGNACACTGGTTGAAGCTGCGGTAGCTGGTGAAACANCGGACATTGAAATTGATGCGTTATGCCGTAGACTTGANCAAGCATTGCATNCCGAAGCCAGNGAAGATGTNCNTGCCGAAGCTGCCATACCCAGTAGTGCAGAAGCCTCAGNAAAGTCTGACACCTTACCCNGCGAAGAAACTGACACTGCCAGCGAACCGATGGAAGATATCTCCGGACTTCTGTCGCCAGCAAAGGAAGCCCTTGAAGAGTTAAATGAGCAGCTTTTAAAACTGGAGATGGAAGAAGAAAAANGGCCTGTTTTAAATCAAGCCATTTCTATCGTTCAGTCATTCAGGGAGCATGCACAAGGTATAGAATCACAACTCACGTCATTGCATATTTCNGGNACCTTNCTTCGAGTGGAAACAATTTTTCAAATTGCCAACCAGGAAAAGATCGAGATCACTGAGCAAGTTTTGGATCTGGTTTTTCAGGGACTTGGTTTGATTGAAATGGCAATTAATGTGACCGAAGACGGTGAAGAAAGTGATTGGAATCCGGACGATTTCTATCAGCTNGTTGACGAAACAGTTCCGGAATTGGCTGGATATTTNGCNGAATCNGATAGTTCAGTTTCTGTTGAGGAAGGGGGGCAAACACCACTAGAATCGTCGGTTGAAACTGAGCGCCACNCCGATGATGCATCTGTTGAACAGGATGATGAGGTGGATGCGCCTGTACCACAGCAACGAGAATTGTCCCTTGAAGATGTTCCCGATGCTGAGTTGAGCCTACCCGAAGAGACTATATCAGATTTACCGACTGAACGACGAACAGCTGATCTCCAAACACGAAAAGAACAGGAACTGAAACAGGTTGNAACTCAATCTGAACTGGCCAAGCCTGGGCAAAGTGGGCAAAGTCAGTTAGAAGAAACCATTCGTGTCGGAATTTCCAAGTTGGACNNNCTTNCCAGCATCTGTAACGAAATGATCGTGANCCGAATTACTGCCCAAAACCATNNTGCTGACNTTNGNNANACTGAGTAAANAGGCAAACTNAGCCACATACAGAAATGATATGCGCACAATCTTAAGCAACCTAAACACGCAATTTGATTCCTTTGTGCACTCGTTGCAAAACGGATCTGACGGTTTAGCAATACAGAAAAACTCAGGAATACTAAAAAAGAACTTAGAAACACTAAACAATTTAGTAGAAACGTTTAGTGAGGAGAATAGCCAATTAGAAAGGACTCTATCTGAATTCACGCTTGAATATACTGAATCGGTAGCAAGCCATACTTCAATAGTTGATCTACTGCAGGATACGGTTCAAGCTACGCGGGTATTGCCTGTGGCAAACCTCTTTAACAGTTTTAAAAGATCTGTCAGGGATTTAGCTCAAGAATTTGATAAAGAGATTCAGCTTGAAATTGATGACCAAGATACCAATCTTGATAAAACGATTGTCGACGACCTCCGGGCACCGTTTATGCACTTGATCCGCAACTCGGTAGATCACGGGGTGGAATTGCCTGATGACCGTGAAAAATTAGGTAAACCTCGACAAGGAACAATAACCCTGTCAGCCGAGCAGACTGGAGATTTGGTATATATCTCCATTAAGGACGATGGCGCTGGGATTGATCCGGAAAAACTTAGAAACGTGGCACTTCAAAAGGGCGTTATTGATCAAACTGAATCGGAAGCCATGAGTGACCAAGACATTCCATACCTCGTTCTTGAAGCAGGTTTCAGTACCAAGGAGGTGGTAACGGATACCTCCGGACGCGGGGTTGGAATGGATGTTGTCCAANAAGAGATCTCCAATTTGAGGGGCGANATTAAAATCAAGACACAGGTAAACATTGGAACAGAGTTTAGGCTGCAATTACCATTGACACTCGCCAATCAGCAGTTGTGTATGGTGCGAGTGGAAGAGAGCCACTTCGCATTTCCAACCACCTCAATTGACACGACTGAATTGATTAAACCTGAAGATATAATGTCTGTTGCCAACAAACCAGCCATTGTTATTCAGGAAAACATCATTCCCATGGTTTACCTGCATGATGTATTAGAAATGAATGGATCAACCTCCCAACGCTCTCAGGAAGAAACCCCAGTCGTGGTGCTAACGCATAACAATCGGCTAATTGCTTTCGCCGTTGACCAATTCGTAGGTGTTTCAGTTATGGTTATGAATAGTCTTAATCGGCATCTTGGAACAGTTCGAAACGTTGCCGGACACAGCATTATGGGTAATGGGGAAGTTGCTTTCGTTCTCAGTGTTCCGGATTTAATGGATAATGCGAAAATTGGAGCTGTAAGAAGAGACATCCTATCCCCAAAAGACACGTTACCTGTTTTCGAGCAACCGGCGGTGAAAAGTGTTTTAGTGGTTGAGGATTCGGTGATGGTAAGAGAACTGGAACGAAACATCCTGGAGTCTGCTGGCTATGAGGTTGACGTTGCTATCGATGGTGTTGAAGGTGTAGAAAAGATGGAACAAAAACCATATGACCTAGTTGTTTCTGATATACAGATGCCGCGTATGGATGGTTACGAGTTCATTAGTAAGTTTAAGAGCGATGAAAGACATAAGCATATTCCAGCGATAATTATCAGTACCTTGGCCAAGGAAGAAGAAAAGCGGAAAGGTTTTGAAGCAGGGGCTGATAGGTACATTGTAAAAAGTGCATTTGATAAAGATACATTGTTAACTGCCGTTGAGAGTTTAATTGGCAGTAATTAATTTATTATAGGTAGCCTGAATCACTCGTTACTCTAAGCCTCTATAGATTATTAGCAGATTAGACCTTGAAGCCTTGAGTAGTGCTATATATAGTGGTTTGGGCTTTTTTTTCTATATAGAAGAAAATTAAGGTATAATGAAAATACGTGTAGGGTGTTTTCAAACAGAAAAAATCGATGTACTGTAGGAAGTACGGCGGTTTAAATCCCAAATTTTCGATACCAGTTTTGACCAAGTCAGGAAAACAAGGAAAACGGATCTTGAAATTCTCCTTAAGAACAAGGTTGCCATGAGCGTCCAAGTATTAGTTGTTGATGATAGCGCGGTGGCTCGGGGTATTATCTCGAATTTCCTGAATAATGATCCTGATATTGACGTTATAGGTACGGCCAAAGATGGAAAAGAGGCAATAGATTCTGCTGCGCAACTCAAGCCTGACTTGATAACAATGGATATTAATATGCCTGTGATGGATGGNTTAGCTGCCACAGAGCATATTATGGCGCATCAGCCAACACCAATTCTGGTCGTNAGTAGTTTGGTGAAATCAGANGTNGATCTCGCTTTTAGAGCTATGTCCCTTGGNGCCTTAGACGCGATGGAAAAACCCAGNTTTGATCAGTTTTCTGCNAAAGATGCCGGTGAATTGGTCAGAAAAGTAAAGNTGCTTTCCCAGGTTCCGGTGGTGACCCACCTAGAAGGGAAACGNCGAAANCGTTCAACCGNATCATCCGTTGCACAAGANCATGCCTCTTCGGTAGTAACAGGAAAATTTNAAATAGTTGCCATTGGTTCTTCTACGGGAGGACCTAAAGCTTTGAACAAAGTGTTNAATATACTCCCTGCTGATTTTCCTTGCGGGATTGTCGTTGTCCAACATATTTCAGAAGGATTCACATCAGGATTGGTTGAGTGGTTGGATAGAAGCAGTCATATTAAAGTAAAAGAGGCAAAAGAAAATGACCAGATTCAGCCTGGTGTCGTTCTTATTGCTCCCCACGATTTTCACATGATGGTTGTTTCTGGAAGAAGAATCCGATTGAATAAAGCCTTACCAATTAAGGGACACCGACCGTCCGCTACCATTCTTTTTTCCTCTGTAGCAAGGGTTTATAATGCAAATAGTATCGGTGTGATTCTGACAGGAATGGGGGAGGATGGTGCAACAGGACTAGTCGAGATGAGGAAAAATGGGAGTAAAACAATAGTACAAGACGAAGCAAGTTCTGTCATCTTTGGCATGCCGAAGGTGGCTATCGAGATGGGGGCAGCTGAAGAGATCTTGCCTATTGATGAAATTGGAAATTTCCTGATTTACACAGCCATGGGCAGTTAATAGATCTTCAAAAGCACCCTAGTATGAAACCTTAGCAAATTCACCCTTCAAGCTGGCAACTGAGAGGGAGGATTGGAATAGTGGTGATCCTCATTATTTCTTCGTTGGGAAATGGGAGGATTTTACTCCCAAGTACTTTAGGATAATTCGGTGGGATTTTTTTTAGAAGATTGGGGAAAACGTTATACCTAAGGGTAAGCCCTGCAAGCTGATTGAATCATCAGGTCGGATTATACAATTCAGGTTTAAACTTGGGCGTCTATAACTTGCCCTTCGCCACTAACGCCATTCTGAGTTACGGAAACACCTTCGTCGACCTTTGAAACTTTCTGAGTCTCTTTGCTCTGACTTTGATCTTCAGTTTGTGCAGCTGATTCTGCACCTTCATTCGCTGTTGCTTCCTGAGTTTGCTGGGTTTGTTCTGTCTTCTGGTTTCGTTCGCCTTTATTTGGTACTGTAGCTTCTTGACCTGAAACCCCCTCAGACATTTGGGTCATGTCCGCGCCTGCCATATTACAGCTCCTCCTTTAATGAAACTTAAAAGACAATGAAATTGTATGCGCAATTTAACAAAAATGCAAGTGCATAATATCATTTGTGGGTGATAATAGTAATTAATTGGATGTTAATGTCGTGTCGCTTTTTTAGATATTGTTTAGAATATTTAAGCCCTCATTNCGACTNAAGGACGTTGCATGAAANGTCTTCCAATCTGGTTACTCTTANTNNCTGGGTTAGCAACATTTATAGTAAAGATACAGATTGTTCGTCCAATTGAGTATGTCGGTCATGCNGACGCTTCAGGTTACGCAGAAATGGCGGATAGCCTGATTAAAGGCCGTGGTNTGGAAGTTGACTATGTAAGTTGGTACTTTCTCAAATATCCNCCCCGAATTGTCCGGCCCGAAGANCATTGGCCGCCACTTTATTCTTTCTTGATTGCACCTTTTTTCAANATTTTAGGTAAGAATGCCTTTGCTNCTAAGATACCNTCTATTTTTATCTCCTGCTTGCTTTTTCCTTTTGTGGTTTATGTTTTAGCTAAAATGTTAAGTGGTAGCTGGGTAGTTGGGTTGGCAGCAGGATTGCATATCCTATTGTACCCTGAGTTCTTTCGCCATTCGCTTTATTGCTTATCCGATATNACNTTTGCGTTTATGGTTTGTACGACAGTGCTTTTGNTATTGAAAGGGACANAAAATCCGCGTTTTTACTATCCTATGGGGATAGCAATGGGACTTGCCTATTATGCCAAGGGAACCGGACTTATTCTAATTCCTGCCTATGTTGTCTTCTACCTAATTTTACGTTTTACTAAACAGATTGAACAGCGGGATCGACAGTTTATGAAGGGGCTAATCTTGGCATTTTTGGTAATATCACCCTGGTTTCTGAGGAATCTGATTCATTTCGGTAGTCCTATCTTTAGCACGCAACAATTTGCCGTTGGCTATATCGGATACCTTCCATGGGAAGAAGGAACTTATAAACCCTACCTCGGTGAAAACCTACCGTCGTTCTTTACCAAAGTTAGAAATTGGGGAATCTCCGGTATCATTATTAAAAGCCAAGAATTTTTGAAACAGTATCTTTGGTGGAACTTTATTGATATAAACGGATCTGTTGGCAAGTTTGACTACAAACAAATTCATACCTATCCTATTGGTGTTGCCTCCGCAATAGGTCTGATTCTGTTTGTTATCTCCTGCATTTATCAACTTAATGTGAAGTTAATCTTAGTTTTATATCCTAGGGTTACGAAACGGATTGGACTAGCTAAGTCTTCTTGGGTTTTGAAAGGGATTGAGATACTCAAATGGATCAATCAGGACATCAACAAAATATTGCGAGCTTGGCATGTCCCAAAGTTCTTGATTGTGTTGTGTCTTCTCTCTGTCCTGTATGGTTTTCACGCAATCTGTTGGCAACCGATATCCCGACTCGCTTTTCCGGCAACACCACTGGTCATCGCAACCGGATGGACAAGCCTTTACATTTTCTGTGGTATAGTCTACCGTGGGTTGAATTGCCAAAGGGTTGCGGTTTTATTGACAATACTTATGCTCCTGACGGTTATTTCCAGCCACAATTTCTCAATTATCGATCGTGCTAGCAAAAAAGCAAGTTGGCCTTATGGCGATGCAGGTAAAGCTTGGATTGATGCTGGGAAGTGGCTGAAATCAAACGCACCAAACTCCATTACGATGACTCGCAATCCTTGGGAACTTCACTTCTATTCAGAGGAAAAGGCGATTCAAATCCCATTAGCCGATTTGAAGAAAATTATTGAAATCGCTAAATTTTACGGTGCAACCCATCTGATTCCAGAAAAGAGGAGGCCTGGACTTGAAAAATGGCTCTCTGGGGAAGTTTCTGGATTGGAGTTGGTTTACAACAAGGGATTAAAAATTTACAAGATTCATTTCAGAGAAATTCCAAGTGAATATTTGGTGACGACCATCGATAAAAAGTGAAAATCTATCCCAAATAGGCTGTCAATTTGTCAAAACAGATTCATAGAATCCCAACCTCTCAGCACAAAGTAAGATTTCATGTTCTGGCTATAGGTTTAGTACTGGTAGGAATCAACAGCTATTGGATACTTATGGGTAGTGAAGTTTGGCATTCGACACAATTGACAATTGCTTCATTATTTTTTAATGCCGTTTTTACATTGCTAGTTTTGTCGATGATTAACTTCGTCTTACTGCGAATTAGCCCGCGTTTAGTAATGTCTCAGGCAGACCTGCTCACAGTTTATGCCATGGTTGTGATGGTGTCGACAATCAGTGGTCACACCATGATGGGATACCTTTTACCTGCGATTGAGCACGTTTTTTGGTTTGCATCTGCTGAAAATGAATGGGAACAATTGTTCGGTTCATACGTACAATCTTGGTTTGCTATCAAAGACCGCGAAGTTCTACGTGGTTTTTTTCAAGGAGAATCCAGCTTATATTCTCCTGTAAATCTTCGTGCTTGGCTACCCCCAGTTATCGCTTGGTCAGGATTTATTATCGCACTCTGGATGGTTTTACTTTCACTCAGTGTTTTGCTTCGAAAACAGTGGACAGAAAACGAAAAATTGAGTTATCCAATTGTTCAACTGCCTATTGCTATGACCCATCAGTCTCGGCTGTTTTTCACCAATCGCTGGATGTGGTTGGGTTTTGCTATTTCAGGTGGCATCACCTTAATAAACGGATTGCATTATATCAACCCATCAATTCCATACTTGAACGTTAAAAATCAGACGTTAGCTCGATTCAATACTAAACCTTGGAACGCTATGGGGCCACTGCGGATATCCTTTTATCCCTTTATTATCGGATTGATGTTTTTTACTCCACTGGATCTATCGTTTTCGTGCTGGTTCTTTTATGTAATGGGGCGACTCCAACGGATCCTCGGTAGTGCAGTAGGCATGCAAAATATCTACCCTTTTGAGCAATCAATTGGAGCTTGGGTCGCCTTTGGGCTAACTTCAGTTTGGATCGGGAGAAGATACTATTTTCGGATTATCCATCATATATTCGGTCGTCAGCAGTTGATCGACGATTCCAGAGAACCGATAAAGTATCAATTGGCTTTTTTAATTGCAATCTTGGGCATAATATTTTTGACGTTATTCTGTTTTTACGCTGGCATGTCTCCATGGGTAATTGTGCTTTTTTTCTTGATTTATTTTCCCATGGTTATTGCAATTACGCGGTCTCGTGCTGAAATTGGGCCGCCTGTGCATACACTGATTTATGTCGATCCAGGGCGAACGTTGGTAACTACATTTGGCACACGCCTCTTGGGGCCAGCTAACTTGACAGTCTTAACTTACCTTTATCCGCTAAATCGATGCTTTCGAGCTAATCCGATGCCTAGTGAATTGGAGGCATTTCGGATTGCGGAACGAACCGGAATTGGTTATCGCCAGATGCTGATCGGCATAATGGTNGCAATTGTGTTCGGCATCTTTTTTACATTTTGGATCTATCTTCACGTAATGTATGATTTAGGAGCAACCAACAAAGCTCGCGGTTGGATTGGATACATGGGGTGGGAAACGTTCAACCGCTTACAGGCATGGTTGGTACATCCGCGTGACCCGAATACTGCCGAAATGGGTGGTATTGCGACTGGTTTCTTATTTACTGTTTTTCTGATGATTATGAAAGTTAGGTTCTTATGGTGGCCTTTTCATCCAGGTGGTTACGTTCTCACCACGGGAGGNGGACTTGGCCGTTCTTGGTTTGCTGTATTTACTAGTTGGCTGATAAAGTTTATCATTTTAAAAACGGGCGGCGTCCGATTGTACCGTAAGGCAGTTCCTGTCTTTATGGGACTGATTTTAGGTGATTANACGCTTGGTTGTATCTGGAGTATAATNGGTATTGTTTATGGTATGCCAACTTATGGTGTTTGGCATTAACCCGTATAGCCAACGTCAGNGTGTGTCTGAACATGTTTGTTAGCAAAGATCCCTTTTACTTTTTCCCAGAATGGGTGGCGTTGACGTAGGTGCCTCANCTCTGATTGGGCTTGNTNCAATTGCTCAGCTAATATTGAAGTAATTTCGCGCAAATACTTATTTTCTAACACAAGCTTTGTATGTACATTACTATCTGTTTGGAATCCCGTTTTCTCATCTCCAGTTGAATAGATTGGAACTTTTTAGTTTATATGGTAAGATTCAATCGAGTGTTCAAGTAGGTGATTTTCTATCTATACTCANTGGAACGNTGGGTACAGATNGATCGTTTCNACTTACGTGCATTAGATGAGTAATTAATNCCATTTTGGGTGGTGTTATTTAAGGAGTTATTNGTGATTATTGATTGTCATACCCATGCTTGGGAATATTGGCCNTATCAACCAACTGTACCAGATNACACAAGTCGGGGTANGGTTGAACAACTTCTATGGGAGATGGATCGTGTTGNTGTCGATCAAGCNGTTTTGGTCTGTGCCCGTATAGATCACAATCCTAACAACAATGATTATGGTGCTGAGTGTGTCAAAAAGTATCCAGACAGGTTGATTCAATTCGCAGATNTCGATTGTTCNTGGACTGAAACCTACCATCAATCGGGTGCGGCAGACCGTTTGCACGAAGCAACAGAAAAATATCAACTTAAAGGCTATACTCATTATTTGCGTANCGATTATGACTGGTTTGAATCGGATGNAGGAATTAAGTTTTTTGAGAAAACAGCGGAANTGAACTTGATCAGCAGCTTGGCATTGGGAGCNGCATGGCATCCAGCATTNCGTCAGTTGGCACGTCGTTTTCCNACGATTAATTTTCTGTGTCATCATATGGCTGGAGCACGCGCTGGTGAAGATCCCCCGAATTCTAATTTGCAGGAGATTCTGAAATCGGCTGAAGTTCCGAACATTTATATTAAACTTTCAGGATTTCACTATGTTTCTCAGAAATCGTGGGATTTTCCATATTCGGATACCCTCTGGATTGTGAGAAAATTGTATCAATATTATGGATCGGAACGCTTGTGCTGGGCTTCTGATTATCCTCCTGTACGACTTCATATGACTTATCAGCAATCCTTAGAAGTTGTGCGGAAACATTGTACGTTCATTCCTGAAAATGACATGGAACTAATTTTAGGGAAAAATCTGCAACGCTTGCTGAAAAAGTGAAGATATANAAGGATTCNTCGGGCGAAATCTAGTAGTATGATTCAGAAAAGGAAAAAACCAGTTACAGTTTTTCAGGAAAAAGTTTATGCTGCAGTTAAAAGAATCCCGCAGGGTAAAGTTACCACTTACAAATTGTTGGCCAAAGAAATCCGTTGCAAATCTAGTCAAGCTGTAGGCCAAGCGTTGAAACGTAATCCCTTTGCGCCAATGGTTCCATGTCATCGTGTNATCCGTTCCGACTTATCAATCGGTGGTTTTGCNGGTCAAACTCACGGAGCAGAGATCACTCGGAAACAGATACTACTGNAACAAGAAGGCATNCTGTTTGATAACGAGAAGTTATGTGATGTCGATCAAATATACTATTACTGAAATGTCATGTTAGAAATAACAATAATACGCGGTAGAAACGTGCGATACTGATGTTGAAGATAAAACTGAATTTCGGCAATGTCTGACACAATCAAGTTTATCTAAATGTAGAAAGAAGANGTCATTTGCCTTTTTGAATTAATTTGGATATTGAATTAACAACAAAACGGGAGTGGAGTTACCAAAANCAGATGCTAGAGCAGATTAAGCGGACTTTTCAGGAAAAGGGTATTCATAAAGTAAANCTCGGNGGTTTTGATATTGATGGAATTTTGCGGGGAAAGTATGTNTCGANCGATAAGTTCTTGTCCGTAGCAGAGAAAGGTCTTGGTTTTTGCGATGTTGTTTTTAATTGGGATTCTAATGATGAACTTTATGGTACGCCTGCTAAGTTGACAGGTGATGGCTATCCAGATCTACTGGCGAAAATCGATCTNGACACTTTTCGTCAGATACCATGGGAACCTGACACCGCGTTCTTTATACTCGATTTCTTTCGCGATCAGGAANCTCCGTTTCCGTTGTGTCCCCGCCGTTTATTGCGAACTGTGATAGATCAAGCAAACGAGATGGGGTTTCAACCTTTNGCTTCGTTGGAATACGAATATTTTCTGTTTAAAGAAACGGCCGATTCACTTGAGGAAAAAGGATTCAAAAACTTGGTNCCCATGTCACCAGGAGCATTTGGTTACAGCGTTTTGCGAGCATCNGCCGCAGCGGAATTTGTTCATACTGTGGTTGATTCAATGGCAGAATACGATGTTACGTTGGAAGGGATCCACACTGAAACTGGTCCTGGTGTCTATGAAACAGCAATAAAGTATGATATGGCACTAAGGTCTGCTGATAAAGCAGGACTGTTCAAAACTGGCGTAAAAGAGATTTGTACCAAGCAAGGGCTTGTTGCCACCTTTATGGCCAAATGGAGTCCAGATTANCCTGGTTGTAGNGGGCATTTACACCAGAGTTTGTGGGATCTNGATGNAGANCGNAATTNNTTTTCAGATACTGCTGATTCTTTGGGTATCTCTGGTACCATGAAGCACTATATTGGCGGACAGAAACAGCTTATGCCNGAAATGATGGCCTTAGTTTGTCCCACAGTCAATTCGTATAANCGGATTGTCCCTGGATCGTGGGCACCGGTAAACGCCTCATGGGGGATTGAAAANCGCACAGCAGCCATCCGAGCGATTCCGGGGCAAGGCGAAAANTCGACACGAGTGGAGTATCGACTTGCTGGGGCGGATGCCCATCCGCATATTGCCCTCGCNGCGAGCTTAGCCGCTGGNTTATATGGAATNCNGCACCAGATTGANCCNGAAGATCCACTGATCACGAATGCCTACGAAGCTGATGANAATCAGTTTGAATCGCTACCCCAATCTTTATTGGACGCAATTAACCGANTAGACCAGAGTGATACAGTTCGAGAGATTCTAGGTAGTGATTTTGTTGATCATTATGTAATGACTCGTCGGTGGGAGTACGACAATTTCTCAAAAGCTGTTACGGATTGGGAACGGCAGC
This sequence comes from Candidatus Poribacteria bacterium, assembly GCA_002729415.1. GTDB lineage: Bacteria > Poribacteria > WGA-4E > WGA-4E > UBA9662 > UBA9662. Next base: position 27,607 of record PBXZ01000052.1, read on the forward strand.
GGTACTTCGAAATCATTTGATCTTGATAGTTTCTTATTATAGTAGATAATCANCAGATATTAAGNTATCGAAAAGAAACTGTAGGTTTCCCAATTCTATCAAGATGTGGAGGCTAAATTGGTTCTAGTTGAACAACANAAACCACAAGCCACAATTGTGATAGCAAATGAACCAAGCGAGCAGGCTCAGGAAGCTGCGTCCATCCTTCAGAACTATATTGAAAAGATTAGTAATGCACGTATTGAGATAGAAAAAGAATCGAAGGATGTTGCGGGGAACATTGTTCTGGTTGGTCATAGCGAGATGATCGAAAACTTGAGCATTACAGTGCCTTCCGGTTTCACTTTTCAATTGAATGAAGAAGGTTTTATCATCAAAACGGTTGAAAACAGTCTGATCTTAGCAGGTAACGAAGATGGTGAGTATCGTGGTACTATTTACGCTGTTTATGCTTTTCTCGAAGAATTGGGATGTCGTTGGTTCTTTCCGGGAGAATTTGGCGAAGTCATACCTGAAATAGATACAATCTCGATCAATGCAATGGATTGCACAGAGCGACCGAGCTTCCGGGTCCGGAACATCTGGTATTCGGGATGGGCACCAACCACCGATCAAGATCATCAAGATTTTCGGCTATGGCGTGACTGTAACAGATTAAACACATTGTCGTTGAGTATCCCAGGAGATGGGAGCATTCGTCGATTGATTTCATCCGAAGAATATTTTGAGAGTCATCCCCATCTGTTTGCTGTCGATAAAGATGGGAATCGGCGTAGCGACATGCTGTGTCTTTCCGAACCAGAAGCAGTAAAAATTTCTGTCAGAACGATCAAAGATACGTTCCGAGATAATCCTGACACACTAAGTTTTGGGTTTGCCCCGCCAGACGGGTTTCCAGTCTGTTATTGCCAGCCTTGTCAAGACAGTATTCCTGAATTTAACCACAAAGGTTATGGAGACCCCAGCTTGAGTGATTTGTGGTTTCGTTTTGCTAACCGCATTGCTGAAGAAGTGTATAAGGAATTTCCTGATCGGTGGGTACTTACGAATGGTTATGCCAATCGTGTTCGTTTACCAGAAGGGATTGCAGAATTCAGTCCAAACCTAGGTATTCAATCCGCGGTTATTGCTGCATGTACTCTCCATCATGTAGGTGATAAAAAATGCTGGCAACGTACACTTTACAAACAATTGTTGGATCGGTGGACTGATACGCTAAACTGCGTGTTTATCTATGACTACGATCCGGGCAACTCTTTAGTAAATCTCCCGTTTCCAGCAATACACAATTTGAAGCATGATATGCCTTATTTTAAAAGTCGAGGTACTTGGGGGTTCTGGACTGAAGGAACAAACTCATGGATGGTCACCCATCTGAACTATTATTTACGGGCCAAATTAATGTGGGATGCTGAAGCAGACGTCGAGGCTTTGGTCCACGATTATTGCCAGAAATTTTATGCTGGTGCCGCTGACGTGGTGGCAGAATACATCTGGACACTTGAATCTGCTGTCGAACAAACAACGTCACATCAGACTTGGGGAAGGCTAATGCAATGGAGAACGATATTCCCTCCTGTCCAGAAAAAATTAGATTATTTAATGTCTCGAGCCGAGGATTTAGTACAGGATTCTAGATCCAGAAAGCGGGTTAAAATTCTAAAATTAGTCCATAATCATATGAAAGCTTATGTGAGAATGGAACAAGTTGTGGCACAAGGGAAATTTCAGGAAGGTCTGGAATGGGCCGATAAAATGCTGGCCATTCGAGATGAAGTCAATACAATTAAGTCTGGTCTTCTTCCCCATACACCAGAATGGGCGTCTGATTTTAGAACAACTTTAGAGTGGCATAAAGAGATATATCGAGATCTCGCTGAAAAGGCCGATGGTAAGGAAGGAGAATTGTTAACGTTGCTACCCAGACAATGGGAGTTCAAGTTAGACCCGAAGGATATTGGAGTAATTTATCAATGGTACTTGGATAGCAATGGTGAGGATTGGGCGAAGATTGATACCACGTTAAATTGGGAAGCGCAGGGTTATCAGGATCAACAGGGCTGGGGATTTTGGGGGAAGGCTTGGTACCGAACCGGATTCAGTGTACCTACAGGTATAGAGGGTAAATCAATATGGTTGACTATCGGTGCCGTTTATAACCGAGGTGTTTGGGTTTGGGTTAATGGGATGATGCAGCAATTTGATAAGGACCGTCACTGGCGTTTGGGGCATCATGATGTTCGTACACCAATTCATATTGATGTCACTGATTGGGTTCGATCGGGTGAAATCAATCAGGTCGCTGTTCTGGTCAACACCACGCCACCCGATCGAAATCCACGTGGAGGAATTCATCGGCGATCTTTCCTGTGGACTCCCCATTAGATTTTTATCCTAACTCAACAGAATCTATTTTGTGTGGTATTTATCAATCGAGTTAAAATGAATGCTTTTTTAGACTTGTCTTGTGGCTCGATCATTACAAGGCATTGAGGAACAATTATGTCACATAGCACAATCTTGGAGCGTTATGACCAAACATTTTCGGCGGACAAGGAATTGGCCCAACAGGCAAATCAGTTCTTTCCCGACGGTGTTACTCATGACAGTAGGCATGCCTATCCTTTTCCAATTTACATTGACCATGCACAGGGATCAAGAAAATGGGGTATAAATGGCAAGGAATTTATTGATTATTGGTCGGGGCATGGTGCGCTCTTACTTGGCCATAATCCTGCTCAGATTGTCGAAGCAGTAACCTGCCAGATACAGCGCGGTACGCATTATGGCGCTTGCCATCCTCTTGAACTGGAATGGGCGGACCTAATTATTAACCTAATTCCTTCAGCCCAAAGAATCAGGTTCACTAGTTCTGGTACCGAAGCAACTTTAATGGCAGTTCGATTGTCTCGTACCTTTACTGGTAGAAATAAGGTACTAAAATTTGCTGGTCACTACCATGGTTGGCATGATGCTGTCATTCCGGGGGCAAATCCTCCCTATGACATGCTAATTTCCGGTGTGATATCTCCTGAAACAACCCTCATATCTCCACCAAACGATATCGAAACTGTGGAGAATTACTTGAAAAGTGATAGCGATATTGCCTGCGTGATTTTGGAACCAACCGGCGCCTCTTTTGGCGAAATTCCGACCAATGGTGAATTTCTATCCCAACTTCGAAACCTGACTCGAGAATACGACGTGGTATTGATTTTCGACGAGGTCATTACTGGGTTTCGTGTTGCCCCGGGCGGTGCACAAGGATACTACGATCTTGATCCAGATCTGACGACTTTGGCTAAAATTATGGCTGGTGGATTACCCGGAGGAGCGGTTGCTGGCAAGGCGGAAATAGTAGATCTAATATCGATTGAAAAGCACCCAAAATCAAAGAAAATGCCGCATCCAGGTACGTTCAACGCAAACCCTTTGTCAGCAGCAGCTGGTATCCAGATGCTAAAAATTGCCCAAACAGGTTATCCACAAACAGAGGCTAATCAAGTGGCTGGGATCTTGCGGAACGGACTCAACAAAATTTTCGATCAGCATGGACTCGATTGGGCTTGTTATGGTGAGTTCTCTGGTTTTAAGATATTGTTGGGGCATGGGGATAAAACTTTGCCTGCCGTTGATTTTGATGCATATCAGTGTCATTATCGCAGATTAAAAGGAGCCAGTAATCCAGATTTAGTAAAGACTCTTCGTTGTGGGTTGCTCCTTAACGGNATCGATATGACAAACGGNGGAGGGATGACGACGGCCGTGCATACTGAAACCGATATTCAGCAGACGATTTCCGCTTTTGACCAGACGATTCACGAAATGAAGATGGAAGATCTAATCAACTGATTTCTGAGGTATGACAGGCTCTGTCAGGTACGGTTAGTATTGTTTGTATACATCTTCTGAGCGTTTTTCCACCATTCCCTATCACCAAATCTAGGAAACCTAGTAACCATTATATTGCGTCCTTCATGGCCAACATAAATTTTTCATCAGCTCTGCGGGGGCATCCCCCTAAAAGAGTTGGGACTCGCAATCAAATGATAAAAATTCATCTTTAAGTGTGAGCCCACAAGCTCAGAAGGCCATAGATATACCGTGCTATTTCAAGAAGAAAAGACGGAGCAGGTTGCTTAGAAAGTGAGTGCTCTGCCTGAGCTGTAGATATTTTTATACTCCAAATTGTACTTAGGTGCTGTTTATGCTACGATGCCTAACCAGATTATCTCAAACCTTAATGAAAAAGCAGATAAAAAGAGTTTCGATAATGCAGAGTAGCAAAGTTGTGGCACTTACTTATCCTATTTTTGGGATCATCCACACTGCTATAGGAATAGTAGATGATCCCACCTTCGGAAGGAACCAATTTCATTTGTATCCTATTAATATGCATGCCAATATCTATTGGACTTGTGGGATTCATTTTTACGGTCATTGGGTGTTTACTTTATAATTTTATAGCCAGTAGGGTTGATGGCATAGAGTTTATTTTGGAAGATGTAGAGCCTGCATAACATCTCTGAAATTTTGGATGCAAGTTATGGAATATTAGGCTAGGGCTATATCTCCAGCACCAATCCATTCAGTGAACTTCCGATGTAATGATTGGCCAACGTTACCTGCGACTGTAATCAAATCGAAGATATTTATAGATCTATCAACACTGACATCGCTAGTTGGTTTGTTTTGCATGCTATTTGGCTTTCTGGTATGCTTATTTTACGGTTAAAGACCTCCCCGAAAAATTGGTTACGCATATATGAAACAACCCAATATTCTCTTATTACTCACAGATCAACAACGATACGACGCACTCAGTTGTAACGGTGCAGAGATTTGTCAAACGCCAGCTGCAGATGAGATATCCGCCAATGGGGTTCGGTTTACGCACGCTTATACGCCCATTTCGCTCTGCTCTCCGGCTCGTGCTTCGCTTTTAACGGGGTTGTATGCGCACAACCACGGGCAACTAGCTAATATGGGAAATTTCAACGGAGTCTTTGCCGACCAAGTTTTGTCTCAGACAGCTTATCCCAAATTGTTAGCAACTGCTGGTTACCAGACCAGTTGTATCGGTAAGTGGCACTTGGCTAGAGAAGGAGATACTGAGCAGTGGGGCTTTGATAACTGGCGATCTTTTGGCGACTGGAATCGAATGTTACAGTCCGAAGGCATCGACTACAACATTGCTCGAGATGAAGTGCAACGCATGGAGTGGGGAGGAACGGCACCTTTTTATGGACGGGCTAAACTGCCCGCTGAAAAAATGATGGAGGCTTGGGTAGCTGACCAAGCCATCGATCTAATTTCAGCCTCGGCTAGTAGCAACCACCCTTTTATGATCGCAGCCAACTTTTTTGGTCCTCACTTTCCTTATGCTGTGCCTGTTCCATACGATACTATGTACGATTCAGACTTAGTTACAAGGTGGGACAATTTTGACGACCAGTTTATCAACAAACCATCTATTCAGCAGAAAGAGATGCTCCGTTGGAACGCTAGCCATCTGACTTGGAATGACTGGCAGAAAGTGATTGCCGCTTACTGGGGGTTCTGCACCTACATCGACGACCAAATTAGACGGATTTTGGATTGCCTGAAGAAGACAGGACAGTGGAACAATACGGTCGTTATTTTTTCCTCTGATCACGGAGATATGCTCGGTAGCCACCGATTATTTAACAAAGGCTTTCACATGTACGATGAAACCCACCATATTCCACTGATTATCAGTCATGCCGATAAAGCTCAACAAGCTTCGGTTTGTGATCAATTTGTCAGTTTGGTTGATCTAATGCCAACTTTCCTGGATTTAGCTAGAGCTGAAGTGCCAAGCCATTTAGATGGACAGTCATTGTGCCCACTTTTGACAGGACAAGAAGTAGCCAATTGGCGTAACGATATTTTTGCCGAATTTCATGGTTATGAATCGACTTTAGCTTCGGTACGGATGGTTCGCACCAAATCTTGGAAGTATGTCTATAATCCTTCCAGTGAAGATGAACTCTACGATATGGTCAGTGACCCGGCTGAGTTATATAATTTAGCCGATCAACTGGGATATAAACATGTTTTGAGGCGGATGAAGGGACGGATGGTCAACTGGATGAAACAAACTAATGATTCCATTGTTGATGAGGAAGGGTGGAAAAATAACCCTTATGATTTGTATGTGTCTGGACGAGAACTTTGAATTTTTAATCCAATTTAATTTTGTCATTCAACGTTAAATTGGATAGAATAAGGAATATCTTATAATAATGATTGCTTAATTAAGAGCCCAATTGCTTTGTCTTCTCCAGAGTATTTGATCAATTCCTGACAACGTTGCCTGAAATCCGTAGAATATTGCTATTGGCTACTATTTTGAATCGAATCAGATTATCATCTTGGTCATAAAAAATGTTGGCGTCTCCAAAAACTGGTAAAGTTAGTGCTCGATTAGTAACCTTACTTGTTTTATTATTGTGTTGCTTTTTAATTGTGCCTCCTTGTTTATTTGGCCATGTCATTTGTTTTGGAACAGATGGCCATGTCGCGTTAGAGACCAATCAAGACGGTCAATGTGGAACTCAGGACAACGCAACAATAGTGTTCTCATTGCATCAAAGTTCGTCTGTGTTGAACATAGAAGATCATTGTGGGGGATGCTTCGACATTGTGGTTCCAGCTATTAGCCCCAATCTTTCTTATGT
>PBXZ01000053.1:0-8876 GCA_002729415.1 Candidatus Poribacteria bacterium
ACATTGATTATCCTTATTGGGCAATGTCTCCACCTTTTCCCGAAGGATCTTTAACAGGACAAACAGTTTGGATGTTAGACGACTTCACACCGGATAATGGGCCAACAGCTTGTATACCGAACTCGCACAAAATGCTACGACCACCTAAACCCGGAGAAGCAGAAAAGCACCAAATGGCTGTCGCAACTGCACCTAAAGGATCCATACTATTTACAAATGGCGCCATATGGCATCAATGTCTGCCAAATACTACCAAACAGCCACGTGTCGGACTATTGGGAATGTACAATCGCTCAGTAATTTACCCTCAGGAAGATATGCCACGTCAACTGACAGACCAACAATTAGAAAACCAAAGTGATATGTTAAAACAACTTCTAGGTCGAAAGATGCAATTCCGTGATCCAGAAAACGGTATTAGCTGGCGTCGGACAGAAACAGGATTTGACACGCACGACGCCACCTAAATCCAAGCTTTAACGATACCAACTACATTTTTGACTCCTTACATTTTAAGAACCATACATTTAAGACAAAAGACGTTCTGTTTTCAACCGTAACTCAGGAGGAATTTTTCCCATGAAAAAAGAAAAAACTCAGCTTTTACGGATTTCCCTGATTATGCTGATGGTCAGTCTAGCCTGCATTCATTGCCTTACTGTTGCTAAACAAAATAGGCAAGATCAGGAAACCGAGATTGCTTTCGATCACGATATCGAACCAATACTCGCTGCAAAATGTTATCAATGCCACGGAGCCAACCAGCAAAAAAGTGGGTTGGGCCTACATGACCATCAATCAGCCCTACATGGTGGTGACTCTATGAAACCCGCTATTGTGCCAGGCAACGGTTCTGAAAGTTACTTAATCCAGCGTATTACTAGCGAAAACAAATTTGAACGCATGCCACCAGCAGATAAAGCACCTGTCACTGCTGAGGAAATCCGTCTCTTACGCACGTGGATCGATCAAGGTGCTGATTGGCCAGAGGAAACAGATACTCCAACTGCAAATCAATTATTCAAAGGAGATCACTGGGCATTCCAGCCAGTTGAACGACCAGAGGTGCCGGTTTTAAATAGTGCCGCAGATAAGGCTTGGGCACGAAACCCAATCGACAATTTCATTCTAGCCCAACTACACAAAAAGGGGTTGTCTCCATCGAAAGAAGCGGATCGCACAACTCTGATTCGACGATGGAGCCAGACCTTGATCGGATTGCCGCCATCACCTGAAGATGTTGAGCAATTTGTAACAGATAAAAATCCAGATGCCTACGAGCAGTTTGTTGACCACCTGTTAGCTTCACCGCATTACGGCGAACGTTGGGGACAACACTGGCTGGATATCGTTCGCTTNGCAGAAACAAGCGGCTTTGAGGTCAACACCCCTCGACCGAACGCATGGCATTATCGGGATTACGTCATCCAGGCCTTTAACAAAGACACACCTTACAATCAATTTATTCTTGAACAATTAGCAGGAGATACTGTTGGTGCTAATATTGCTACTGGGTTTCTTGTTGCCGGACCAAAAGACTTGGTAGGAAGTCCTGACATCCGTCTAACTTTGGCTCAACGAATGGACGAACTTCACGATATGATCAATACCACCGGCATGACATTTATGGGACTAACAACCGGTTGTGCCCGTTGTCATGATCATAAGTTCGACCCAATTTCCCAACGCGACTATTATGCTATGCAGGCCGTGTTTTCTGGAGTCAAGCACGGCGACCGAGTGCTTAATTCTCCCGAATATGAAAAAAACCAAAAAAAGGCCAAAGAAACGAAAGAAAAATTCAACCAGGTCAAAAATCAACTTTCGAAATTCGAGCCATTAGTATTTACAGGAAAAACACTCATTATCGACGATCAACTCCCGGAAACCGAAGCATCCAATTTGAAGAAAGAAAAACACAGTCGCTCCGATGCCGAAATCCTGATGAAAATTGGTGGTACTGGGGGTTACACAAGTGGAAAAAAACGTGGTGAAAGCAACGACCCTGGGGGTTTGGGGCGGTTGCCGAACATCGGCAAAAAGTATACCTGGTGGAAAGCGGCACAGACAGACGTTTTTACATGGAATCCGAGTCTATTGGGACGTCACCAAATTTGGCTGTCATGGGGTTGCGGACTTAGCGGTCGTTCCAATACAACCAAAGCACTCCATGCCACTGATGCGGAGTATCACCTTGACTTGGATGGTGATTTGGAAACACAAGATGATCGCAGGTTAATTGCCTCCATCAACCAACAGAAATTGGCTGATGGCTCTGATGCGCCTACCGAACTCGTGGGAGCTTCCGGCAGCAGAAACTTGTGGAGTGGGTTGTATGCTGCAGGTATACATGAATTAAATCGAAACAGTCGGATCATTCTTCGTGGAGGATCGTCAGATGCCCCGGTGACGGCTGATATCATGGTGCTCCAGCAAGCTGCAGATTCTTTAAATTCGCAGGAACCCAATCCCCAATTACGGCCAGCTGTTCAGACTCGGCAAAACTCCGAACGGTTCAAACCTATAGAGGCCAAGTTCGTTCGGTTCACTATCCTCGGAACTAACAGCGGACAACCCTGCATTGATGAGCTTGAGATCTACACCGAAGGTTCAAACTCGAGTAATGTTGCCTTGGCCACTACAGGCGCGAAAGCTACCGCATCCAGCACTCTACCCGGCTACGACATCCACAAACTTCGGCATATTAACGATGGATTATACGGGAATAGTCACAGCTGGATCTCGAACGAAACAGGCAAAGGATGGGTGGAGATTGAATTAGCGCAAAAAGCAACTATCAGTAGAATCACTTGGGGACGCGATCAAAAAGGGAACTTCAGCGACCGAATACCAACGCAGTATAAAATCGAAGTTGCTGCTGATGAAATGAGGAACTGGAATCTAATCTCCAGTGCGGAAAACCGAATTCCATTTGTTTCAGCACCAAAAACAAACAGTTCATTAGAAAACAGCAGTGACCTATTCTATCCTGTTACAACCTTATCTGAAGATGCAATTACGATCTTAAAGGAACTAATCGACCAAGCCAAGGTTCTCGATGTAGAACTGGACAAGCTAGCAATGGATATCCCTATGATTTATGCTGGTCAATTTGATCAACCTGAAGAATTAACACATTGGTTGTACCGCGGCGATCCATTCCAAAAACGTGATGTTGTCAAACCGGGAGGGATTTCCACCTTCCAAGGGAACCTCAATTTGGACAACGAAACGTTGGAATCACAACGTCGATTGGAATTAGCACGGTGGGTCAGTGATGCGAAAAACCCCCTGACAGCACGAGTTATGGTCAATAGGATTTGGCACTACCATTTTGGAGAGGGCATTGTCAACAGCCCATCCGATTTTGGTATTAATGGCGGAGAACCATCACATCCGAAACTCTTGGATTGGTTAGCTTCGGAGTTTAAAGATTCCGGTTGGAGTATCAAATCGATTCAACGACTCATCGTATTATCCAACACCTATATGCAGTCAAGCCGACCTACCAAAAATGGACTGGAGGTAGACGTAGATTGTCGCTTACTGTGGCGATTTCCACCACGCCGTTTGGCAGCTGAAGTTATTCGCGATTCCATTCTGCAAGTGAGCGGTGCCATAGATCTGACTATGGGTGGAGTCGGGTACGAGGTTTTTGAACCCAATACAAACTATGTCCGCGTCTATAATCCCAAAAAGGAATTTGGGCCAAGCGAATGGCGTCGCATGGTTTACCAACGAAAAATCCGTATGGAAGGAGATGCGACTTTCGAAGCCTTTGATTGTCCTGACGGTGGACAAGTTTGTCCCAAGAGAACTCGTTCGATAACAGCCTTACAAGCCCTGAATTTACTAAACAGTCATTTCATGGTTCAGCAGGCAGACTTGTTTTCCCAACGTTTATCGCAGGAAACAAGCCAAAATATTTCCGATCAAGTTCACTATGGATTTCAACTGGCCTACGGACGAAAACCGGACCAACAGGAACTACAAAAATCGATAGCATTGGTAGAATCGCATGGATTACCAATCTTCTGCCGAGCGATTTTCAATACCAATGAATTCATGTTCATTAACTAATCAGAACTCTAGAATACGATTTCCCAGCATAATTTTTCAATATTATTAGGAGGAATGANGGGGATGTCTAAACACTCAATATCACATTCTGGGCGACGTTTGCTTAGTCGCCGTAACTTTCTGCAAGATACTAGCAATGGACTCGGTGCAATTGCCATGACATATCTGCTAAATAGTCAGGGATTATTATCTGCTCAAAATAAGCAGGTTGCTATCCGACCAGATATTGATCCGCAAAAGCCTTTAGCAGCAAGAACACCTCATTTCGTCCCCAAAGCAAAGAAGGTGTTGGTCATATTTTGTTCTGGAGGATTCAGTCATGTAGATTCATGGGATTATAAACCCGAACTGATCCGTCGCCATAATCAACCCATGCCGGGAGCATCAGACCTGATTACTTTTCAAGGGGCACAGGGCAACTTAATTCAAAGTCCCTACACCTTCAAACCTCGAGGAGAGAGTGGAAAATACATTTCCGACCTAGTGCCAAACTTGGCAGAATTAGCCGACGACATGTGCTTTATTCATTCCATGACCGCTCTTAAAAACACTCATGGCCCAGCTGAAAACCAGATGAATACAGGTTTCGCCCTAGATGGATTCCCAAGTATGGGAGCTTGGATATCCTACGCACTCGGCACAGAAAACAACAATCTACCAGCATTTGTCTGCATCCCCGATCCCAGAGGTGTGCCACAATCAGGCCCTAACAACTGGAGCAACGGGTTCCTACCTGCTGTCTTTCAAGGTGCCCCCTTCAACGCGAGTAAACCAATATATAATTTAGCCAAACCCACAGGAATCAGCCGAGATGATGACTTAGCCACCCATGACTTCTTACAGTTTATGAACGACAAACACTTGGAGAAATTCCCTGATGACACTGAGCTGAGTGCTCGAGTGTCAAGCTATGAACTAGCCGCTAAGATGCAATTGAGTGTACCAGATATCAGCGACCTGTCGAAAGAAAGCCCAAGTATCATCAAACAGTATGGAGCGGATGACCCTGACCCAATTAGAGCCGGTTTTGCACGCAATTGCATTCTGGCCCGGCGTTTATTAGAAAAAGGTGTTCGTTTTGTTCAGTTATTCAACGGAGCCTATGCTATGGGAGAAGGCGTTGGGAACTGGGATGGCCATAAAACGCTTAAAGCCCAATATGACATTCATGCACCTATTCTCGATAAACCAGCAGCAGCATTACTAAGAGATTTAAAATCACGAGGCATGCTTGAGGATACGCTGGTTGTTTGGGCTACTGAATTTGGTAGGATGCCAACTTTTCAGGTGGGTGCAAGCGGCCGTGATCACAATCCCTATGGATTTACAACCTGGATGACTGGAGCTGGGGTTAAACCAGCCTTTTCATACGGCGCGACAGACGATTTTGGATATCAAGCTGCTGAAAATATAGTCACTGTTTATGATTTTCATGCTACCATCCTACATCTACTAGGCTTGGATCATACTCAACTCAGTTTCTATCACAACGGCATTCAACGCCGTTTGACGGATGTGCACGGACATGTAATTGAAGATATTCTTGCTTAAAACAAGCAATTAGAGAAAGAATACTATAGATGAACAATATCGAACAATATGAATTTGACAGACAAGGCTTTTTGGTCTTGAAAGATTTTTTGACCTCTCAAGAGATCACTACACTTGCTCCCATAATAAATAAATTAGTTAGTCATGGAGAAGAACATTACACACAAGAACCACGTAAACAGAGCAAATGGGGATCAAACTACCATTTCAATGCTGAGAACGGATATCATGTTAGTGGTGGAACGAAAAACGGTGAAACAATTATTATCGANGATTTTTTCAATTNCGANCCANCCTTCGATTGTCTGGTTAATCACCCNAAAACCATGNCTTNTATNACCAAAATCGTCCAGGGAGAAATTGGCATTAATAACTCCGAACTAAGAGTTCGGTATACGGGTAANGCTAGNGGCANTCATNNNGGTGGNCCNANTNNCCCNAAATATCGTTATGCNNTCAANGACCATGGAATTGATGCNATGATGGTTCGCATNATTTATTTTGTNCAGGATNTTGATNCANATCAAGGAGCTTTTAGTGTCGTTCCCGGAACCCATAAAACCCGATTGCCAATACCTTACAAATGTTCAGTCGACGAAGAACCCGGGATGATTGGCCTTGAGGTCAAAGCCGGAGATGCTATTCTCTTCACCGAAAATTTGCGGCATGGAGGATTGACCAACCAATCAGATCAAGTTCGTAAAACTCTGCATGTTGGTTATGGCCCCGCGTGGATGATGTCACAAAACATCTCAACCATGGATGAAGTTCCTTACATCAAACCTGAAACGTGGCATCGTTATGATCAAGGACANCGTGACCTGTTCCAAGCATGGTTAAGGACAGAACCAGAATACCAAACTTCGTAGTATTTCTNACCGAATTGTNTTCTATCAAGAATCTCGTATTTACAACAAATATATCTGTCATCTCTTTCTGCCCTTCCACCAGCTAGANTTAGCAGCGATTCGGATAGAAAAGTCAAAAAANTCCTATCTTAAACACATCCAACTCTGATACTATTCACTTTTGCGATTCCAAATTGCTTTTTACGCTTATTGGTTGGTTACTACATTTAAAGTAGTTCTCCGCTAACTTGTGCAATTCAGCACAACTTCCATATAGTGCAACTTTCATTAAGAAATACATTATGCACAAAATAACCTAATTAAAGAGAGATTAAGAATGCGGAATAGACTGAGATTCATAATTTTATCAGTTTTGATTGGAATAAATATTATTCTGCTAACTGCATGTAAAGACCGATCAAACACAACTGAATCAACTCCAAGTTCCAAGTCACAATTGCCGGTCGACTTACCTCGCCAAGACATATTTGTGGTTGACCAGATTTTTCGCTATAACGTCGTTGAAAATTTTAACCTGTGGATGCCGAATATACCAAGTCCAACCAGACAAGGTCTGATTATGGATTCACTATGGTATATTGATCAAGAAACAGGGAACAAGATTAATGCACTCTCCACCGAGCCCCCTACTTACAACGAAGATTTCACTCAGATGACAGTCAAACTTCGCTCGGGGGTATACTGGAGTGATGGCGTGGAATTTACAGCCGATGATCTGGTTTTCACGGTCAATAATCTAAAATCACATTTGGGTATGCTCTGGTCAACTGAACTTAACCTCTTCGTTAAAGAGATCAAAAAGGTCGACAATTATACCGTTATTTTCGAACTCAAAGATTCCAATCCACGGTTCCACTATTATTTTACCGTTAGATACAATGCAGTCTGGATGCAACCCAAACATATCTGGGAAGATGTTGAGGATCCAATGTCGTTCAAGTTCAATCCTCCGGTTTCACTCGGGGCCTATGAATACGCCGATTCGGATCCAGCAGGTTATTGGGAACTATTTAAACGACGGGAAGATTGGGAAAGAACTACCCCAGGTATATTGACAGGAAAACCTGGCCCCCCCCATATCATGACCATCTTCTACGGTGGCTCTGAACGCAAAGCGATGGCTATGGCTAGACACGAACTTGACTTGTTTATGAACGTAGATTATGAAGCATTTCAAGCTGTGCTAAAGAAAACCCCAACGGCTAGATCCTGGTACAAAGAATTCCCCTGGGCTTACCCCAACGAGCTAAACGGTCGTTACTTTGGTTTTAATCTCGGTCGTGAAACGGTTTTTACCAACAAGGACGTCCGTTGGGCATTGACCCTAGCATTAGATATCGTTGACCTACAAACAGAATATATCGGTGGAGTAGCACGAGTTACTGCTATACCTCACCCAGCTACTCCGATACAAATGGAACTGTACCATACCCCATTGGAATCATGGCTAAAAGAATTGCAAATTGAGATTGAAGAGGGAATATTCTACCGTCCATACGACGACACGGTGCCAAAGAAGATTGCCGCTTGGGCACAAAAACAAGGATACTCAGTCCCTTCAGATACTAAAGAACTGCGGTTGTTGTTTGGTACCGGATGGTGGAAACATGATCCGGAAATTGCCGAACGATTATTGCTCAAAAATGGCTTTACTCGTAACACCAAAGGCAAATGGCTGACTCCTGATGGAGAACTGTGGATAATTAAGATGATCGTCGCCCCGGACGAAGTCGATATTTATCGATTGGCCATCGGCGCTCAGGATCAATGGGCAGATTTCGGCCTCAAACTGAAAATAGAGACGTTACAAAGAGATCCATATTCAACTCGTAACTATATGGGAGAGTTCGAAGCCATCTCCAGTTGGGGAAATGCTTCTAGTGGAGACGCGACAGCCGATAAATGGCAGGCTATCTTTGGATTACACTCACAGTTTTATACACCTAACGGTAAATCCACAGCAGCCAGCGGAAGCATTGATACACTCAGAATAAAATCCAAAGAGGTAGATCTAATTATTGACGAATTAGGTAAAATCCATCCGGAGGATAACCGAGTTGTTGAATTGGGTCATGACTTCATGAAGCTATGGGTTGAAAACATGTTCTCAATTACTACCGTTAGTTTTAAGAAGTTTGTCACTACTGATACGTACTATTGGACGGGTTTTCCAACGAGTGAAAATGCTTTTGTGCAACCACTCTACTGGTTTGGCGGGGGTCGATTTACCTTTCAACATGTGGACTCGGCAACTCGAAACAAACCTGAACGGTAATGAGAAAACTATGGAAGGGAGTTTCAGTGCAGTATAGTCTACAGGTCTTGTATCATATACCTACACCAAAAGACACAACAGCCAAACAAGCAGTAACCAAT
>PBXZ01000054.1:0-21417 GCA_002729415.1 Candidatus Poribacteria bacterium
GAACAGTTTCCTTATATTTTGTTTTGGTTTAAATAAATGTAGATCTTTGTTCCGTATAGATCCTCCACTTCAACAGTTTGTTGTGGTATCCAACTTGGTAAAGCAAATGTATTGGTAAGCACCAAAGTTCCTTGTCGTAGTTCTGATTCAAGTTTAGGTTGTAAGCATGCCATTATATTGGGGGACAGGTAACAGACAATTACGTCAGCTTCGCTTAAAAGGGCGTTAAAGAAATTTTCTTGTTTAATGTGTAGGTTTTCGGTCTTGATGACTAATTTGTATATTTGTGAGTATATATATGGAACCAATGAGTTTTCGTAGGCGATGATCCTGCATTTTGGAAATCTTCGTGCAAGCGCGAATGCCAATGTTCCCCAACCTGATCCCAACTCGCAAATTGTTCCTTGGATTTCGTTTTGACTCAGTACATGCAACAGTTGGCGTTTGACTTTTGGTGAGGTTGGCATTGGTGAAATTCCATTATAGAGCGAGTAAAGAACAATCAAAATTCCCGAGCATACCACTGTGCTTACAACCAAGGCCGACAATATGATCAAAATTACCCTACTCGAAATTNTTGAGGATCGCTGAAGTCTAAAACGTATTGATTGTNATGAAAAGTTACGATTTAATAGTATTGTGCAATAATGTTNCTACNGTTTGAGTTATCGNAAAATGGTGTTTGATCCCCGGACAAAGATTGTTTTACTTGCTACNATTGGTGTTTTGATGGTNNTGCTTGACAGTCCGATTATGCTTTCGTTTTGCTTTTTCTTTGTATTTGGTTTAGCCGTGACTTCAGTTCGATCTTGGAAAAAGATTGGGATATTCACGGGTATTTTGGTNATTGGAACTTGGGCAACAATTTATAGCCAAGCGATATTTTATGACCGATTTCCGAGAACAATACTTTTTACGTTGGTAGGCAATGTCCATTTTTATCGTGAAGGCTTAGTACACGGTATTATCCAATCTCTACGGTTTAGTGCTTCGATTAGTGTTGGTTATTACGTTATTTCAACGACTCAGGCTAGAGATTTGTTGGTTGGATTGATCAAATTGCGTGTGCCTTATGGCCTCGCTTTTATGACAACTGTTGCAGTGCAATATGTACCTCTTGTTATTTCTGATGCAAAAATTGTTATTCAGTCTCAAAAGCTTCGTGGATTNCGCTATTTTCGTCTCAATATACTTCGTACGTTTGCTGGATTTCTAAATGCAGTACGTCCAATTTTAACTAATAATATTCGAAGAGCCACTAATTTGAGTCAGGTTATTGAATGTCGCGGTTTTTCTGTTGATGGAACTAATCGACATATGACATTACGGGGCCTGAGTTTTAATAGAATTGATGTGGTTTTTATCTTAATTCAATTTATCCTTGTGATATCGGTTGTAATGTTAAAGATTCTCTATTCCCTTTATGTCAATGGCGTTTTTTTCGCTTCTTGGCTTAGACCAGTTTACACTTTCACGAAGGANGTCTTATGAATATTGCAACGCAAGGTGTTGACAAGCCACTGAAACCTAAGATAGTATTAATCGGTGTTTTTNCGAATTATAAATAGTTNNCAGGAGACTGGCAGTGTCTAAGATCTTAAAGGTTGCAATAATTGGTGTTGGTGGTATCTCAAATACCCATATTCCGGGTTGGAATGCTTCTGAAAATGCAGAAATTGTCGCTGGTTGCGATATTCGAGAAGATGTTCTGAGTAATTGGGGTAAAGAACATAAGGTGACCAAGCTGACTACTGATCCTTCAGAGCTTTTCTCTGATCCGGATATTGATATTGTTGATGTTTGTACACCAAATATGTACCATGCACCACTTTCTATTGGTGGACTTGAAGGAGGAAAGCATGTTATATGTGAAAAGCCATTGGCACCGACACCCGAGGATGTTAAAAACATGATTGCAGCTCGTGATCGATCCGGTAAACTACTAATGACGGCGCAGCACTTTCGCTTTCAAGCTAATTCTAAGGCTATGAAAGCTGAGATTGACACAGGAATTCTCGGTGATATTTATCATGCTAGAAGTTGGATGCTTCGTCGTTGGGGAGCACCAACTGGCCCTGGTTTTATNCTTAAAAAGAATAGTGGGGGNGGGCCTTGTATCGATATTGGAGTTCATATTTTAGATCTCACGCTTTGGTTGATGGGCAATCCACAGCCGATAGCGGTGAGTGGTGTTTCCAGAGCCGAAATAGCACATCAGGAGGGAGCCTTTACGGGGGGTGGGAAGAGTGAAATCCCATCGGAGTATGATGTTGAAGATTTCGCTTCCGCATTTATTAGATTTGAAAATGGAGCAACACTTGTCATTGAAATCAGTTGGCTTCTTCACCATCGTACCACTGGTGAGGATATGCAGATGTGGCTTTACGGAACAAAGGCTGGATGTCACTGGCCAAAGTGTGAGTTTTTGTGGTCTGACCTTGAGGCAAAAGAATATAATGAAAAAACCCTGACAAACTTTCCCGAAGGTCTTGAAGAAGCACATGCACAAGAGTGTATTGAATTTGCCCAAGCGATTCTTGATGGAGCNCCATCGCCAGTTCCTCCAGAGCAATCGTTACAGGTAATGCAAATTCTNGANGGTATTTACCGTAGCCAAGATGCGGGTNGTGAANTTGAAATTCAGTAANGGATTGATTCCATAAATTATNGCTCAANCTCAGTTGAGGAGGGCTGTTGTTCCCGCAAAATGGAGAGATAATGATAAGTNAACTTACGGGTACTCAAATTGAGTCGTATCATGAACATGGNTTTTTGGTGGTTGAANAATTTCTCNATGACGATGAATTAGAAATGTGGCGTCAATNTGTTGAAGATGCTGTTACCGATCGACTAGGAGGATCGGTTGAGCATCTAACNAATCAAGCGAATCCGCAGGATTTTTATGCTCGGGTTTTTACCCAATGTCTTAGNTTAGCTGACACAAATGATGCTTTGCGTGAATTAGTCTATGATCCTCGNCTTGGGNAGTTAACCAACGACCTNGTTGGAACAGAAGGTATTCGTGTTTGGCATGATCAAGCTTCTTATCAAGCCACCACATGGAAATCCGACAGCNTGGCATCTTGATGTTCCGTATTGGTCGTTTGATTCGCACGATGCAATTTCTTTTTGGTTGGCGCTTGACNATGNAACGCTGGAAAACGGTTGCATGTGGTACATACCAAGGTCTCATAAAACCGCTCGATTCGATAACGTTGGTATCGGACATAATGTTGGTGAACTCTTCAATGTCTATCCAGAATGGAGAGACATTGATCCCGTACCAGTGCCATGTCCAGCNGGATCGATTGTGTGGCATAATGGTCTTTGTGCACATGGCGCTGGTGCTAACATGACCAATAAATATCGTCGTGCAATGACGTGTGCTTTTATGCCGGATGGCAGTTGTTTCAATGGTAAAAGGAATATATTACCGCAAGATCTGTTTGAATCACTGGAAATTGGTGATTTACTGGCAAATGAAGAGCAGAATCCTCTCGTATGGCACAATTCTTGGCAGTAAATTTCACTGATGTCGTAGCCTTGATTTTTTCTTATCNAGATACTTCTTATCATGCGTTGCCAATTCTCAGTAACCATGCCACATAAGATAACCCGTAGGTCTGTTTTAATTTCACTCCTCTTAATTCCTCTTAATTCCTACTGGATTATTTACACGGAGATGGTCTGGTGGGGATTGTTTCCAACCACAATGTCGCTTTTTTTTAACGTCATTTTCTGCCTGTTTGTAATTATACTGCTAAATCGGTGGATAAAAAACATTCAACCTGATTGGATGCTGACACAAAGCGAATTGCTCACAATTTATATCTTATTATGTATGGGAAGNGTTGTTGCTTCACACGATTTTGGACAAATTCTTGTCCCCTTGATTGGNCACGTCTCTTGGTTTGAAACGCCGGAAAATGAATGGAGAGATCTCTTTTTTCGCTACATGCCAAAATGGCTAACCATTCAAGATAAGTCGATTCTTGAGGGATATTACGAGGGTGAATCAACGCTTTACAGTCTTGCACGATTTAAAGCATGGATACCACCGATGTTGTGGTGGACAACGTTTATTGTGGCGCTTTTATTTGTTATGGTATGTATAAATTCGATTCTTCGTAAAAAATGGACGGAAAATGAAAAATTGGCTTATCCGATTATTGAGCTTCCTTTTGCTATGACACAGNNTAGCGGGACACAATTCTTCAGTAATCGACTCTTTTGGATCGCATTTNNCTTAGTTGCCATTTTAAATGTTGTTAATGGGCTGAGTTATTTTATACCGAGTATNCCTATCATTGGCGTTCGATTTCGAAATATTGGCTATTTNTTTACTGAAAAACCTTGGAATGCTCTTGGGACAGTACGTTTTTCAATTTATCCATTCGTCATTGGACTTGGGTTTTTCATGCCGATAGATCTATCATTCTCATGTTGGTTCTTTTTTCTCTTTCGTAAATCACAACATGTGTTGGGAGCAATTCTTGGAATGAGATCTTTACCTGGGTTTCCATATGATCGCCAACAATCCCTTGGAGCCTACTTGGGATTATCTATATTCGCCGTATGGACTAGCCGAAAATATTTAACGCGAATTCTCAAACACGCAGCAGTAGGTCGTTCTGGCCTAGATGAATCTAATGAACCAATGAGGTATCGGAATGCTATTCTCGGAATTATTCTTGGTCTAGCCTACCTTGTTGGGTTTTCTTACAAGATGGGATTGACTATTTGGATAGCTGTTGCCTTTTTTCTGATTTACTATTTTTTGTCCATAGGAATTACAAGAATGCGAGCTGAATCGGGTGCTCCTGCTCATGACCTGCATGTTATGGGAGCCGACTACACATTAGCAACATTTTTAGGTACTCGATTTCTAGGNAGGCAAAATTTGACAGTCCTCTCATTTTTCTTCTTCTTTAATCGAGCGCATCGCAGCCATGCAATGCCTCACCAANTCGAAGGGTTTAAACTAGCTGAACGATCTGGGTTTCGTTCAAGCCCNCTTATAATCTCAATAATCCTGGCCATCATTGTAGGATCTGTTTCTTCGTTTTGGGCATATGCACATGATTCATATCANTTTGGTTCTGGAGGTGGGTTTGGATGGGAGCCTTTCCGCAAATTACAACAGCAGATGAATCATCCCTCAGGTCCTAGGATTTTGGAGTCGATGTTTATTGGGGTTGGAATGGTTTTCACATTCGTCTTGATGCTTTTTCGAATGAAATTCTTTTGGTGGCCTTTTCATGCAGTTGGTTACGCTGTGTCTGGCGCAGATGATTGGTGTATGAACTGGCTTTGGCTATCACTCATGGTTGCAACCCTGATCAAATGGGTAACGCTTAAACACGGTGGGTTGGGTGTCCATCGAAGATTTTCTCCTTTTTTCTTGGGGGTGGTACTTGGTGAATTCGTAGTGGGTAGTCTATGGAGTATCTACGGTATTTCAGCCAATACAAAAATTTTCCCGTTTAAGGATTGGTGATTTTCTTCTGGTGAGAAGGATGTAGCTAGAATAATATTTGATGACAACATGAATAAAGTAAGGAGTATAAAAAAACAACGACAACAGCCGGTTTCTTGTACTTCTTACTTCATATGGAGAATGGCTTTACTAAAATTGATGTGTTGTTTTCAAATTAACCGAGGACGTCTACTAGAGAGCGTTGGAAAGCTTTGTTCACCACGTTAAGGGTCAACTGGTAAGATTCCTGTAAGGAAAGGAGCTCTGTCAAAGCCAATGCAGTATCGGTCTCCATAATACTAGCTAAAACTGACTCAACACTAGTTTGTTCTGCTGACAATGATTCTTGCGCTGATTCGGCACGAAACCCCCGATTTGAGTTGACAGCTCGTGCATTAATGACTGTATTATTTAGCCCATCAATCTCATCTAGAATGGTATCAAAATCCTCTGGAGGGTCGCCTCCGCCTGCTACTTCCAGTAAAGTGTCTAAGGAATCAAAAATGCCTTTATCAGTACCTGACATGCTGAATATTGTTGTTCCTGGAATGTTTGTGGCTATCGATATATCATCACCCATTTCTACAGCGATCTCAGATGTATTTCCTCGATAAAAAATCCCGCTAGCTGTGTTTTCAAAAGGTCGCGTGGTCGTGATACTACCACCAAAAATGTATTGATCGCCTATTTTTGTATTTCCAAGTTTAACAAGTTGTTCTTTGAGTTGACTGAGTTGTTCAAATGCGTTATTCGCCTCTTCTACTGTGATAGATGGATCCTTCAAAGCCAAAGAAATTTCTTTGATCTGAACTACAGACGCATTAATTTCTCCGAGGGCTGATTCAGTTTGGTTCAATCGGTCAACCACAGTATCCATATTACGCGAATATTGCTGACTTTGCGCAATCTTTCGTTGGTATCCCAGTGCACGGGTAGCTTGGGATGGATCGTCTGATGGTAGAGAAATTTTGCGGCCTGTCGAAATTTCATCCGTTTTCCCTTCGACCTGGCGCAGGCTCCTTTGCATATTTACGATAGCTTTATAGGTAATGCTTTTGTGTGTTACTCGCATGATTTTGCTCCTTTGCGTACTACATATTCATCAATGTCGCTAGCATCTCATCAACTATTCTGATGTATCTTGCCGAAGCTTCGAACGCACGTTGAAATTGTATCAGGTTAGCCATCTCTTCGTCCAAAGAGACGCCTGAGACTTTTTCGCGGTAGTCTGTGAGTTGCTGAACAAGAAGTTCAGTGTTTTCAGAATTTCTTTGGGCTTGCTGACTTTGTGTTCCAATGAAGCTATACATACTGGCAAAGTAATCACTGAAAGTTTGTGTTCCTTCAGTGAATGTTTCCCCTGATGTAANNGTTTGGGNATTCGCNGTCATGACAGAACTTGTTTCCGGACCCGGGTTCAGCTCCACGAGCTCTCCNTTCAGCACCANNTNAGCTAAATCATCATCGTCGACCTGATTAGGATCAGTAGTATAGTAATTACCATCTGCGTCACGGTATACTTTATCAGTAATTACTGTAATTGAGCCATCGTCTTGTTCAAAGTCAAATTGCTTATCGAACGTTTTCGTTGTAGGATTTTGAAACAACTCAATTGTAACTTGAGTTCCACTGTCAACCGTTAGAATTCGACCAAACGTGCTATTATCACCTTTTACTCCTAATATGTCACCTTTAGACCAACCTGTAGTGCCCTCAACAGTCAGAATCTGTCGATCATNGGGAATCACAGTAGCTCCTATAGTGAGAGATNTTTGTAGCTGGGCAATTTCCAGTGCTNTTTNGTTATTACCGGGTGCNTCCNNATCGCNTGATACGCCTAATTTCTTGGGATCAGCAAGTAATTGTGAATTAACGGTAATATCGTCGATACTTGTTCCTGAGAAGAATTCTAGNCCTGATGAATTGTCGAGTCCGTAGCCTGATTTGTGTAGTTTGTTGACTTGTGCAATTAAAGTTTCCGATAGTGTTTTCATCCGGGTTAGCATGGAAGGTAAGTGTTGATCCCGGGCTTCGATGAGTCCGGCCAAAGNTCCTNCTGAAATTGCAACTTCGTTATTGCTGGCGAGGATTNTTGTTGAGGCAGTGCTGGTTGATCCTCCNTCAGAATTTGGGATAAGTTNGGCTACCAATTCTGTTACTCGTTTCCCTTCAACTAACGACAGACTATCAACAAAAACTTGGACGGAACCATCATTTTTCTCGGTTGTACGAAAATTAATTAATTCTGACAGTTGAGCCAATTGATAGTCACGTAGAGTTCGTTGGTCGTTTGCTTGATTGCCGGAAAGCTCGATTGAAATAATCTCTTGGTTCAATTTCCCAATTCGAGTTGTAATTTCATTGGATTCGGTGATTTTTCGGTTGATCTCCGCATCCAAATCCGTGTGCGATTCTTCCATTCCTGCATTCATATCCTGTAAGCGAGATGCTAAGACAACACCTCGTTGAACAGCAACAAGTCTGGATGACTCGGACTCGGGAGAAACCGTCAGGTCCTGCCAACTGTTCCAGAAATCGGAGAGTGCTNNCGACAATCCTGTTCCNGCAAGGTCACTAAAGAAAGTTTCTATCTGACTTAGTCGATCGGATAAGGTTTGCCATTTGGCGAGTTCCTGAGTATTAAGACGGAGCCTTTCATCAACGACTCTATCTTGAATTCGACGAATATATGTAATTTCAACACCTGCCATACCTGCCCCGCTAACACCGGGTTCAACTAGTGCTTGTTGTCTGGCATAATTCGGTGTGTTGACATTGGAAATNTTATGGCCTGCAATTGATAAGCCTAGGCGTTGGGTGCTTAACGCTCTTTTGGCAATTTGGAGACTGCTGATAAGATTATTCATAGCTGTATAGTTTACTCAATGATATTTAGAATTGTCTGCTTCTTAGGCAGTTGTCTGGAATTTGGTAGCTTTTCCCTTTAAATGTAAGAGGTCTTGATCGTTATAACCGAATGGGTTGCAGGTAGCAAAAAGCCGTAGTGATGTATTGATGAGATCAAGCGAATTATCGGTCAAGTACTTATTGTCTTGATTCCGATCGTCAATTTGCTTTGTTATGCTTTTTACTTGTTTACTCAACTTTCTATATTTAGTGCTGAAAGGCTCTTCCACGAGTTTTGCCAACTTCATCAAGGTTAACTGTTCTGGTGGTTTTTGCAAATGTTGAGACAGTTTTTCCATGATAGGTAGGCGGGCTTCTTCCAAAGCTTTTAGCTCAAGAGTCAAGGTTTCCTGCTGTGTAAGGACTTCATGGATATCCTCTGTGTTTCCTGTTGGTAGTGNGTACCGCTGATCTGAAAGGATTAGCAGGAGTTTGTTATATAAAACCAACTGCTGTGATAAAATTTCAGATAGTCTCTCCAACAAGTCTTGCATGATTAATATCCTTATCCTGTTTTAGAAAAAATCGTGTTAAATTATTCTTCNACCTTAACGCTTGTGGCCAATANGTTTTCTGCGATCTTTTGACTATCAGCTATGTAAGATCCATCTTTAATCATCTGGCGCAGTTTTTCAACTTTCTCCAAATCTACGTCTGGGAGTTGATTTGCCTTTTCTTTAATTCTACTTACTTCGCTACTTTTGGCGGACTGTACAAAACCATCCTGTTCTGCTTTTATCCCTTTTCCCTCTTCTGCATTGAGGTAAGGATTTGTCTTGCTAGTTTGAACTTTCTCCGCTTGTTTCTTTGTCAGAACTTGATTTAAACTTCCAAGCTTTCCCTTTTGACTGACGGGTACCATTTTATCTGACTCCCTTTTATCAAATCCAAGTTCAAGTTTGTTCTCGGCACATTTGACCAAAAACTTTAGCTATTTTTATCATATTTCCTATTTTNATCTAACTCTAGGTGTTGAACGCAACATAAATTATATCAGACCTATNTTGAATGTAACACTATTTATCAGGACTTTGTAAGTCGCTGATACAAAACATCGGCAATCCCGATACCTCTTTTCGATACAACTTTCGAAATCTCCTGATCCAGGAGGTCTGTAAAAATCTCTTCGCCAGAACCTCCATTAAAGAACTCGCTCTTTGGTATTGCCGCTCGCATTGTCTTCAACAAATTATGAATAAACAACGATTCGAATTCGTGTGTTGCTTCACGTAAATCCTTATCGAATCCAGAAAATTTTTCCGTTTTCTTTCCCNTANCGGAAATTTTTTTTATCTGGTGGTTGAATTTTGACATATCAAACTTGCTAATGCCGGTACGAAGATCCATTCTCTGTCCGCCTGTGAAATCTAACTCTTTTATCTAATAATTAGCTTAGCATGAAGTGCGCCAACGCGTTCTATGTTCTGAAGTATCGATATCAGTTCTCTTGGTGTTGCGCCTAGTGCGTTCAAGGCACCAACTACCTCATCGATTGTAACGCTATCTGGNAGTGGTATAAGGACGCCTCCTTTTTCTTCAACTGTTACCTCTGTTTCTTCCAGCAGGAATGTTTCCCCTTGACTCATTGGGGTGGGTTGAGATACCTCCTGTTCAGAACCTACGGTAACGGTGAGTCCTCCGTGNGTTACTGCAGTATTTGAAATAGTAACGTTTGATCCTATAACAACAGTGCCAGTGCGTTCNTCGACAATAACAGTTGCAGGACGGTCCACTTCAACCTTGAGTGCGCCGATTTCCGCAACGAATCGAACAACATTATTGGTGTATCTAGCTGGATCTGCGTCTTTATATCTGGTTGGAATACTTACTTGAATTGAACCACTATCTATCGCAACTGCAACTTTTTCGTTTTCGTTTTCGTTTTCGTTTATTCCGTCTACGATTTGGGTGACTGTTGTGTAATCCGCATGGTAGGGGACTAGTGTTATTTGTTCACCTTGAAAGACATCCATACTCATAGCTTTATGAACAACTCCGCCGTTAGGTATGTTGCCGGCAGTCAGATGGTTCTTCTGGACTTGACTCCCACTTTNACCTGCCCCGTATCCACCGATTGAAATAACACCGCTTGCCATCAAATAGACCTCTTTGGCGGGA
Organism: Candidatus Poribacteria bacterium; assembly: GCA_002729415.1. Lineage (GTDB taxonomy): Bacteria > Poribacteria > WGA-4E > WGA-4E > UBA9662 > UBA9662. Next base: position 10,502 of record PBXZ01000054.1, read on the forward strand.
TCAAGGGCGTGTAGTAAAGGAGTTGGTAGAAGTGTTCCTCCTTGTAGNCTGGTGGCATTCTGAAAAGATTCAACTTGAACATCAATTTGTGATCCTACTTTGGCGAACGGTGGCAACGTGGCCGTCACCGTGACGACAGCCATGTTTTTTGCTTCAAACCGGCTTAGCGCAATTGATATCCCCATTTCGCGCATCATATTCTCAAGGAATCTTTGTGTTACTTCGTTGTTTTGTTTGTCGCCTGTGTTGTTGAGTCCAGTTACAATACCCATTCCCAGCAACTTTGCTTCGTAAATACCATCAAGGCTGACAATGTCCTTTATTCGAACTTGTAATTTCTGTGTTTGTCCTCTTGTCTCTTGTGAAGAGCTAATGGCTAAAATCGAAATGCAAATTAATAGAGATATAATTTTTTTCATTTTTTTGTCCTTACTAAAAGATCCAGACCCAACTCAATAATTGAGACAGGAATCCAGGCTTTTGTTGTCGACTGACCTGGCCATCACCATTATATACGATTTCGGCACTTGCNAGATTGGTTGAGATAATGGTGTTATGCGCGGTTATGTCAATCGGCCTGACGATTCCTTTAACATGGATAGTTTGTTTTTCATTGTTAACCTGAATGTTGCGTTGCCCTTCAACTACGAGATTTCCATTCTTCATGACTTCTATCACGATAACAGGTACGGTTGCATCGAAGGTTTCACTTCGACTGGTAGATCCAGTACCTGTAAATGAATTACCCGATCCAAGGCTAATGCCGTCTCCAAGTCCTCTGGTGGGGATTCCAACGAAGCCTCCGAGCTTACCTTTATGATCAGATGTTCGGCTGGTTTCTGTCTTGGCTTCTTTTGTCGCGCTGGCACGTTCGAGGACCAGAACGGTTAGAATATCACCAAGCCGTCGAGCCTTTCTATCAGCGACCATTGATACATCATAAACTGTTACTCCCCGTGCAGCATCCGCGTCATTGATAATTATTAAGCANGAAGAAACAGCCATTATTAATAAAAAAGTATATGAGATAAAGTTCTTAGTCACTAGGGTATATCCTCACTAGAAATGTATACGGATTTGATTTCTACCGGCTACTTCACCAATACGTTCCTTATTCGAATTGAGACTGATGACCCGAATAAGCTGCCCCAAAGTGCCGTTTTCAAGTGCCTTGCCATGTGNTTGTATTTTAAGGCTCCCTTTTTGTACTATAAGTGCCACTACGGACCCTTTAGAAACAATAAAGTCCTGTTTAAAATCGGATCTAGAAATTATTTTGCCTTTTGCAATTAACCCATTGGCTATTTTCCCCCGTACCTGATTGATGTTTGTTAACAGGATATTCGCCGGGTTTTTAATTTTGCGATGTTCTATTGACAAAAAATCGGCTTGAATCCCAATACCTTTTGGAATGTTACATTTGGCTACAACCACAGGTTGGCTGATCGTAATCTCAAAAGTTAACNGAACGCGTTTTTTAACTATTCCATTAGATATTATTTGTGCTTCTAGACAACCTCGACTAAGATTACCTATTGAAGCAAATTCCAATTCTGAGCTCGCATCATCAACTGTTATTGGTTCGATCTGCTGCAACGGTCGAACCTCAAGTTGAGCGGAATCATTTTTCCCTAAAATAAGTTGTTGTTGGAAAAATTTTTCCGCCTGACTGTAAATATGTTCCGTTGATATAGTCATTGTCTTGTTAGTTACAGAGGAAACTGTTCCTTCAAAACTCAAGTTGGAGTAGCTTAGGTTATGTTTAAGGATTCTGGCCTTTATATGCGGAATAGTGATAGTTCTCGCACGTCCGGTTTTGTTTGTTTTGCCAAGTTCAATCGCTTGCAATTTCCGCTTCAATTCAGTTGGGGCCTCAATTTCTGCGATGTCCCCGAGATGAATGACCCGACCGTGGACCTCGACCTGAGGTCGAAGTTTGATATTTGTCTCTGAATAAGCTGAGANAAGCAAAGAATTAGCCAAGATCAAGGCCAAGAACAACCCTTTAAACTTTAAGTCAAACATCTAACTACCCTTTTTATCTACGGAGTGTATTTGCAGCGTTCAACATTTCATCAGCTGTTTGGATCGATTTTGAATTGGCTTCATAAGCTCTTTGAGCAACGATCATGCCAACCATTTCATCCACAATCTTGACATTTGACATTTCAAGCATTCCGGATCTAAGAGTGCCAATACCATCCTTCCCAGGAGTACCCATAGCTTCATCTCCAGCAGCCCCTGTAGGTAAGTATAGCCCGCGTCCGGCATGCTGCAACCCGCGTGGGTTTGGGAAAGTAGATAGCTGAATATTGCCGATTAGATTAGATTCGATTTGTCCTGGTAGACGTATAGNGACAGTACCATCTTCCGAGATGAGGATGTCACTGGCTTCTGNTGGTACTGNGATATTCGGATCCAACGGATAACCGCTAGCAGTTACTAAACTGCGTGNACTATCAAGTGTGAAAGCACCTGCACGGGTATAGGCAAATTGCCCATCAGGCATTTGAATTTTAAAGAACCCTGCACCTTGAATTGCCAAGTCCAATGAGTCCTCAGTATCCTTTAGATCCCCTTGTGAAAACCGGGTTGGAGTAGCGACTAGCTGTGTCCCGTGACCAATTTCGATTCCTGTTGGTATTTCAGTTCCCAATTGGTTGAGAGTGCCNGCTGGGCGAACGATTTGGTAAATAAGATCTTGGAAATCGGCGCGGCTTCCNTTAAAGCCAACCGTGTTCACATTCGAAATATTGTTTGAAATAACGTCAATATTTTTTTGCTGGGCAACCATTCCGGAAGCGGCTGACCACATTGCNCGCATCATAGTTTCTTCTCCAATCGGATTGTTATTGTTTAGCAGTATCGTTGATTAGTTGTATAGTTTCATCCAANGCTTGGATTGTTTTTTGATATCCTTGGAAGTTACGTAGGGTTTGAATCATATTTACCATTTCGTGAACAACATTCACATTTGCTAATTCCAAAAACCCTTGTTTGATTGTTGAAACACCACGGGTTGCTTTCAATGGAATTGGTTGTGCGTTGGGATCGGTTATTTCAAAAAGATTCCCTCCCACTTTTCCCAGAGGGTATGGGTCATTCTGCTCAAAATCAACCAACATTAGNTGTGAAAACTCCACATCGTCAGCAAACATACGTCCATCCGCACCGATGGTAAGCTCGCTAACACCGTTTGGTATTCGAATTGGTTGTCCACTTTGATCTAGGACAAATAATCCTTGCCCATTTACAAGTTGCCCTTGATCGTTTGTAGTGAAACTTCCGTCCCGTGTAAAAACTGTTGATCCATCAACGTTTTGAATGCCGAAAAATCCTCGACCAGCAATACCAACATCATATACTTCATTGGTTTCCTTTAATGGCCCTTGTTGGAAATCAATATTGTATCGAGCGACCAACAATTCGGACTTTTGACTTACATTTGATGGTGGTTTAACGTTCATTTTCTCTTCAAGAACCTGAGTGAGTTCTGCATCGAATGTTGAAGTTACTTGAAGAGCACTTCCTTTGTATCCATTTGCGTCTGCATTAGCCAGATTATTAGCGATGATATCAATGCGCATCGTTTCATAAATCATACCTTGTGCAGCTTTATAGATTCCTTGCATGCCATTTCTCCATTTTGATTCTNGCTTGCGAATCTGTTTCTAGNTCAAGCAAGGTATGTGCCAAATAGATGGAAGATAGTCATTGATTATGAGAAATTGACAACATCATGACCCGGTGTTATTATTGCAATAATTGGTTTTTTGTAAGAGGTNATCTGTGGAAAAATGCTGTAAATCACTGGTTTTGTTTGTTGTTTTTNGTAGTGTTTTAGCAGGCTCAGTTTTCGCTAGTGATTATTTTTTTGAATGCACGAATTCTGCAAATGGGCGTATAACTTATTTTGATCGTCATCAAATATCAGTGTTTTCNGCACCAATTCCACTTGAANCNCACGTGGTGCCGACCTATGAACAACTATTGGTTGANGTTCTTAAGTTGTGGGAAGATGCAACTCACAACATGGTTGCTTTTCGCNTCATTTCTGAAAGGCAATCTGCGGATATTCGAATTGATTGGACACATCAACGTCGTAGCAACAANCTTAGTAAGAACGTAGGAGAAGCAACCCTCTTGCGAACCCAATCCGGATTTCATGTTGAAATCAAGGCTCTGCTGCGCGATCGGACAACACTGAGTATCGTCAAACCCAAGCAGTTGAANCCGATTCTTCTTCATGAAATTGGTCATGCAATAGGCCTGTGGGGGCATAGTGATGATCCAAAAGATGTTATGTTTGATANTCCGACCGTTGAAAAGCCGTCTTTCAGNGATATTGCNACATGGNANAAAGTCCGTGCTAAACCAATTAACCAGCTGTTTCACCGTCAGGCGATTATTGCATTGAAACGGCATATTACAGAGAACCCGGAAATTGCTGAAAATTATCTTTCACTTGGTAGTGTCTATGCTGATCAAGGTAGAGATGAAGAGGCGATTACTACTTTCCAGAAGGCCTTAGCTATCGATCCTCAATCTCCCATTCCAAGGTTGCAATTGGCACAAATTTTCCATAAGATCGGAAAATTTGACCGTGCTACTGCACACTACAGCAGGTTGGTAGGGATGGTTCGGTCTGCAGAAATTCTTGGTGTCTTGGGAACACTTTACCTGATTCAGCAGGAGTATGAGCAGTCTGTTGATCATTTGCATCAAGCTTTAAGGCTCGAACCAAACTCATCAAAGTTGAATCAGAATCTACTTGCGGCCTATCATCAATGGGGTATGGAACTGATTGATCACCAAAATTATTCCCAAGCAATTGCGAGATTACAGCAAGGTTTTGAGCGCTTTAACCAATCGAAGATTCTATTGTATGATTTGGCTGTGGCATATGAATTATTGGCAGATTATGCTTCTGCTCAAAAAAACTATGAGAAAATCTTAAGTCAATATCCGCAAGATAGTATTGCCCGTGTTGGTCTAGCAACGACACTCAACAATATAGGGACGCAGTTTTCTCATCAAAAGGAATGGACAACCGCTCGTGAATTTTATCAAGATGCATTGAAATATGATCCACAATCTTGGCAAGCGCGTCACAATCTTTCAGAAACATTGACGCGGATTGGATGGGAACAGAACCTTCAAGGATCTTTTGATGAAGCAATTTCTACATATCAGCAAGCACTGGAAATCAGTCCAGAAAATCCAGAGCTTTATAGTAATTTGGGGGTAATTCATTTCAATAGTTGCAATTATGATGAGGCAATCAGTTACTTGGAGAAGGCGATCGTGCTTAATCCTGATTATATGGATGCTCAGAATAATCTGCGTTATGTAACACAGAAAATTACCAAAATACTTGCGGAAGTTGGATGGAAACAGAGTCTTCAGAACGACTTGGACAGTGCAATTTCTGCGTACTTAAAAGCTTTAAAGGTCAGTCCTACTAACGCTTTTATTCACAATAATTTGGGAATTATTTACTTTAAGATTGGGAATCGCGATCAAGCAATCAAGTACTTGGAAAAGGCGATCATGCTTAATCCTGATTATATAGATGCTCAAAATAATCTGCGCTATGTAAAAAAAATTAGGAACAACAACTTCAAATTGGCGCTTGGCCCGATACTCGTGATTATTGTTTTAGTAGTCTTACTTCTCAATCTTAGAAACAGAAACAAGAATAATTGATCGGATTGAGTTAGTGGTTATTCCCGCCTGAAGGTGGGTTTTTCGTCCCAATTGGGGGCGTAATGATCAAATATGCATATCTAAATCTGATACAGATAGGATAGTTCTATTAAGTGCGGAGGTTGATTTGCCCCACGCAGATGAAATCGGAAAATTATTGGTAAATCTAATTCCGAAAAGTTACAATGAAGATAACAAAAGGCCTTTCTAGCAATCATTGGTGATTTGAAAAAACTTGTTAGAAATTGCTTGGTTCGTATTGGATTTGCACTTCTTCAGTTACGTTGGTAATTTGGTTGTTATCATTGTTTGAGTAGTATGCGGTTCAAATGCTTATGGATTTTATATTAAGTTTTTGAATTCGGATTTGGATAAGCCCCCATCGTTTTTCCTCCAGCTTTAGTCACTAGAGAGATAAAAAAAGCAAGTGATAGGCATGCTTGTCTAGTTACGAGAGTGTTTTAATCAAACCGGTTTGGGTTTATAGGCAAAGTTGGTGTTTGTAAATGAGTGGATATTGAGGACTAAGGTCTTTTGTTGAAGTTATGTATGGTTCATATTAAGGAAACCGTTGAAAGGTTAGTCGAATCTATAATTAGGAATGAGTCATAGCGATATGAATTTACCAAACTTGTTTTTTATTGATCGGAATTTCTTGGTCTGGATGCAACTCTTGGTTGGTCTTTTTGTTTTTGTGTTTTCGTCAGCGTCAGCGGAAGTGGGTGAAGTTGACCCCACTATTGTGTCTGCAATCCAATGCCAGAATATGGGACTTGCTTATTTAGAAGAATCTCAACCGTTAAAAGCAATCACGCAATTTGAAAATCTGATTGAACTTTTGCCTAATGAGGCAATTGGGTATGCCAATCTTGCTGTTGCTTATTTGCGCCTTAGGCGAGTTGATGCTGCTGAGCAGGCAATTCAACGTGGGATTGCTATTGTGCCATTGAATAGCCAGCTACATTTTATTTATTCGGAGATTTATCATTTTCAAGGGAAATCAGGTCAAGCTGTTACTGAGCTAAAAGAAGCGCTGCGATTAAAGCCCGATGATCTGGAAGTACGCTATCTGCTAATCCGTGAAAATTTGCGGGATCGGCGAAATACCGAGGCTATTTCTAGGGCGATTATGGATCTCAGGTTTTTGCGAAAGCTGACGCCCACAAATATCGTAGTGCTCCTTAAATTATCACAAGCATTATTATTAAATAATGAGGGTGTTGAACAAGTTGAACAGATTGGCAAAGAGCTACGCGTATTACTTTCTGATATCGATTCGGAGAAGCTTAAATATCTTGATGAAGGTATGAAGCAGGTTGAAGTCGGCGATATCAAAGGAGCTAACCGGAATTTCCGTATTTTTGAGAACATTAATAAAAATTCGCCGAGATATCAACAGGGAATAGGGGAACTGATTACCCCAATCCTAGGGCATCCGATTGAGGAATTTGATCACCGTTTTAAGTCTCGTTTGGTCGCAGCCAAAACCAAACCGATTTTGGTCAGTTTTTCTCAGCCGATACATCATGCAATGATTTCTAGAACCCAAGAGTTGACCCGCCTTCAGATTGACTATGATCACGATGGTGATCTCGACAATTTGACAGTTTTTCCTGATCGAGTCCAAATGCATCGAAATAATGGTGATAATAGCTTTCTTGATGTTTCAGGTCGAACGTTTTCGCCTTCTTTGGATTATGGAGGGCAGTCTGTTACATCTGGTGATTTTGATAATGATGGAGATTTGGATATCATTATAGCAAGTGTTAGTCGAGGGTGTTTACTGCTAGATAATCTTAGACAAGGTAAGCTCGCAGTGACCGATATTTTGAACGAGTTGGAGGCAGTCGTTGCCATTGATAGTGGAGACTATGATCACGATGGGGCTCTTGATATCTGTGTAACTACGGAGGTAGATACACAGCTTTATTTAAATCGGGGTGATGGGGGATTTATCAAGGATCTTACGTTGATGGCTCTTGGTGGAATAGATGTTCATTTCATGGATTACGATAATGATGGACATCTTGATGTTTGGGTGATTGGTGAGCAACGGATGTCGCTGTTCCGAAACGATGGGGCAGCAAAATTTTCTGACGTATCATACTTGATTCCAACTTTCAACCCACTAGATTTGCCTGTGAAACAATCTCCTGAAATTACCTCACAGGATGATGTTAGTAGAGAAAGTAATTGGGTCGACGGTCAAGTCGAAGATTATGATAGCGATGGAGATCTTGATCTTCTCGTTGGGACTNGGGAGCATAGGTTTCTAATTCAGAACGAAGGAGGTAACCAAAATGGTTGGTTGCAGATTGAATTGGAAGCGGTTTCTGAAGGCAATAATAAGAATAATGCTTATGGGCTAGGTTCAAGAGTTGAAATCAAAGCTGGTGATCTGTACCAGATGACATACGTTGAAAAACTCATTACCGATCATAGCTCTGAGACCGACCCCGATTTAGAAAATGTGTTTCGACAACATAGTTTTGTCCATTTTGGGTTGGGACCTATTGAGCAGGCAGATGTTCTACGCATAGTTTGGACAAACGGTGTGCCACAGAACGTCATTTCTCCCAGAACAAATCAACGGATTTTAGAAAAACAGGTTTTGAAGGGGTCTTGCCCATTTTTGTATGTTTTTGATGGTGAAAAATTTCAGTTTAAGACCGATTTGTTATGGCGTAGCGCACTTGGTATGATAACTTCTATCGGGACAGTTGCTTCCTCTGATTCGTCGAGAGATTACGTTTTAATCGGTCATAAAATGAAACCGGTAAACGGTACATATTCAATCCAGATTACAGAAGAACTATGGGAAACAACGTACTTTGATCAGGTTCAGTTGATTGCTGTTGATCATCCTGTTGATACTCAAATTTTTATTGATGAGCGGTTTACGCCGTTACCATTCCCTGCATTTGAGATTCATGCTGTTAGAGAGATGAGATTTCCCCAATNAGCTATTAATCACCATGGACAAGATGTGTCAATAGCACTTGGAGAATTTGATTATCAATATGCTGTTGAACATAAGCCGGGAAAGTTTCAAGGGGTTGTGGATCAGCATTTTATCGAGCTTGATCTTGGTGATATCGATGTTAGCCAGCAAGTCCTTTTATTCTTAACGGGATGGGTTTTTCCCACTGATACATCTATTAATGTGTCAATATCACAAAATCCATCCATAAATCCGAGATTCCCATATCTTCAAGTGAAAACGGATCAAGATGAATGGCAAACTGTTGTTGATCTGATCGGTATTCCTGCAGGGAAGAATAAAACACTGGTTATCGATTTGACCGATAAATTTTTGNCTNACGACAGGTGTCTTCGTATTGTCACTAATATGCANGTTTATTGGGATCGTGCTTTCTTTACTNTAGGAGATCATGATGTTTCGANGCAGATAACGCGGCGACATCCNAATCGTGCGGATTTGCACTATCTGGGGTTTCCAAAGATGTATCGGCCAACTCCNCATGCACCTCATCTGTATGATTATTCTCAGATTGATAAAAAAAGNCGATGGAGAGACTTAGGAGGTTTCTACACTCGTTATGGTGAAGTTGGTGAATTACTGCAAAAAAGTGAGAGTATGTCTGTTATTATGAATGCTGGTGACGAAATAACTGTTGAGTTTGATGTTGATCAGTTCCCAANTTTAAAAGATGGTTGGATTAGATCGTTCATTTTATTCAGCGATGGATGGGTAAAAGATGGCGATATTAATACGCTGGCGTCTCAAAGAGTNGAGCCATTACCGTTNCATGGTGCGACTAGCTATCCTCCTGNAAATGGGGAGCATTTTCCCGATGAGCCCGATTATCTTCGTTATCGTCTAGAATATAATACACGCCATGTTTCTCATAGGTTGCCAGGATTTTAGTTAGTATCCACAAGGCTGTAAATAACTGGAAGAATGATAATGGTGGAAAAAGAATTTTATTGTGAATTAACATTGCAAAGTATGCAAGGGGAACTCTTGTCCGATGAGTTATGTATGCAGATACTAAATGCATCATCGGGAACTGAGTTGTTGCCGTTACTTGATGCAGCCTATCAGGTACGGAAAAAGTACTTTGGTAATGAAGTACAACTCCACATGATCAATAATGCTCAGAACGGGTATTGTCCTGAAGATTGCCATTATTGTAGTCAGGCGAACTCATCAGATGCAGATATCGAAAAATATACACTGAAATCGGATAAAGAGATTATTGATGAAGCAGAACGGGCTTATAAAGCAGGGGCTTTCCGTTACTGTATGGTCTTTGCTGGTCGAGGACCGTCAAAAAAGCGTGTAGAACATTTGGCTCAATTGGTTAGGGATATCAAAGCCTTGTTTCCAATTCAGGTTTGTATTTCAGCGGGAATCATTGACAAAGAAGATGCTCAAGTTCTTAAACATGCTGGGTTAGATCGACTGAACCATAACATCAATACTTCAGAGACAAATTACCCTAATATTTGTACTACCCATACATATGCTGATCGAATCAATACATTGCAGGTAGCCGAACAGGTTGGGATAGAGCTCTGTTCTGGAATCATCGTGGGAATGGGAGAAAGAACAGAGGATCTCATTGAATTAGCTAAAACGTTTCGGGAATTAGGTGTTAGTTCAATACCGATTAATTACTTAATTCCTTTTGAAGGTAATGTTTTATCGCAAACGCCGGAGTTGGACCCAGAGTATTGCTTGCGTATTTTGGCTCTATATCGTTTGGTGAACCCAGATGCTGATATCCGAGTTGCTGCTGGTCGGGAGTTGCATTTCCGTAGCATGGAGGTTATGGCACTTTATCCGGCGAATTCACTCTTTATTGACGGTTACTTGAATTCTAAAGGTGGTAACAGGGAGAGAGTTATACGTATGATTGAAGATGCTGGATTTGTTGTCAAAACGGATAAGGATATGAAGGACCTTTTACCTGCTGAAGGAAATAGACAGTTACGGGTGATTGATAATCATGAAAACGCAATTAAAGATATTAATGATTTAAGGCCGCGTCTGTGAGTTCAGGCAAACGCGTTTCAATTATTGCCAGTGACACAAATACATCTGTGTAGGTTGAGGTTGGGATTGAGCATTGTATGGTAACCAAACGTATTATTCCCTGTCTTGATGTTCGAGATGGGAAAGTGACGAAAGGCGTTGCGTTCAAAGGTAATATGGATGTTGGTGATCCTGTTGAGATGGCAAGATT
>PBXZ01000055.1:0-8313 GCA_002729415.1 Candidatus Poribacteria bacterium
TTGATGTTAATTAGCATCCCATCCGAAGCGACAGCATCTCCCTTGACAGTTACCAGTAACACATAATTATGCCCGTGACTGTTAAGGTTCGACGTTGGGCCGAAAAGATCGTAGTTTTCTTCGTCGCTGAGCTCAGGGATTCGGTAGTAATGAGCAGCTTCAAATTCAACACGTCGGGTTAAATAATAATCCATATTACTGCGTGCAGTTCACTCCCCTAATCACGCGCTAACCGGGTGAGATACCAAATATTTTGAATTATAGGTCCCTCTTCATCAAATAGAAGGACAATTTTTCGTGGTCGCTATTCAAACGTTCCTCGACCTCTGCCTCCGTTTTGGGAGGTGGTACAATCACCTTCTCACCAACGTTCCAATTAACAGGTGTAGCACAAGAATTGCTGTCTGTGGTTTGAAGTGAATCAACTAAACGGACAACTTCATCCACATTTCTGCCATTGGCCAAAGGATAATAAATTAAAGCACGAATTTTTCGGTTTGGATCAATTATAAAAACCGCACGAACTGTGGCTGTCGAACTCTCTCCAGGATGAATTAAGCCGTATTTATTGGCAACCTTCATATCAAGGTCTGCAATTAGCGGATATGGGATCTTAGTACCCATAATTTCATTGATATTCTGTACCCACGCAACGTGAGAGTGGATGCTATCGATACTAAGGCCAATAAGCTTTATGCCTCGATCTGCAAATTCGTTGTTTCGATCCGCAAATTCCGTAAGTTCCGTTGTGCATACAGGGGTAAAATCCGCTGGGTGTGAAAAGAGAATGACCCAGTCGTCTNNTTNNCAAGNTGCTAAATGTAATCTCTCCGTGTGTTGTAATCGCAGTAAAATCGGGGGCGTCATCGCCGATTCTTGGAATTGGTGTGATTTCTGCTGACATAATAAGCTNCTTANTAAGTNATTANGNCGTAAATATACAACAAAACAGACACACAATCAAATTATTATTCAAGACTANTTCCGANCTTTTTGANGAGTTGCCAGTCCNAGGTTTTTTTGGAGCGTTCGGCTATTCGGAATCAGCGTTAAACCAGCTTGAAGCCGATCGATTCCTTGCTGGATACGTCCNTGTTGNAGCATGTTAACAGCNGTATCNTTATAATATCCTTCAATCAATTGCAAATACTTATGNCGATTTGTTTTTCGGCGNTGCATTCCCTCTATTAAGATTCCAATTGCTTCTTCNAAACGGTTATTCTTATATTNGAACTGGGCGAACTCCAACATTACATAATCCCAATTAGCATTCAGCGATTTGGAAGTTGAAGCAATNGCAAGCCCCTTTTCAATGACTAACTTTGCATTGCTAAAGTCCTGAGTTTTTGCCAANGCGAGGCTCCAATTATTGTAANCTCTTTTCTTTGATTCAANAATNTTAGGCATGTTCAGTGTCACTTCCGATCCTCGATCAAGCAAAGCAATCGCCTCTTCAAAATTGCCTNGATTCGCCAATTTTTGTGCTGGTTCAATATACAGGAAAGCGAATCCATCTTGCAACACCTTGTCNNGAGGATACTTCTNTAGAGCGTTGCGATAGACTTCAACGGCTTTATCAATCGGTAATNCNTTAGTTTCTTCAACTACNAAATTAACCCNTAGTTTCTGAAAGCTATTTTCGTTAGGAAAAAGTTGTTTTGCCGTCTCAATAGTCAATCTGGCACTATTAAAATCNCGTTTNTTAACTAGTNNCTGCGTCTGACTTACATAAGCTGATTTTAAATTTTGTAATAGTTTCCGGTCTCTTGGATATGTTTTTAGCCCCTCTTGAGCAACCTTTGATCCAAGTTCAAANTGCTTAGCTTTGAGGGCNTGGTAACTCCAGTTAAGATAGATATTGTAATGAAGTTCAGTTGGTTGTTTCAAAGTTGGAAACTTCTCAGTTATAAGNTCAATGACGTAGAGTGCGTCTGAAAANCGNTTGAGGCGATCAAGCGAAATAATATAGTTGCTGATTCCATTTTNCCACGTATTCAAGGTTCTNGGNAGGTNNCCTGCCAGTTGCCAGCCTGCATACAATACCCGGGTTGCTTCCGCATGANGTCTCTGATCGTTCAGCGCTTTATAGCGGTTNGAATAAATTAGAGAAATCATCTGTCGGTCGCTAATTTCAGATCGTTGTTTATAATTCTTTTGGTCAACGTAAACAAANCCAGTGATTTTTCCTAAATGATCCAAGACCTCTTTTTTGGATGCAGGATCAAATCCATAACGGATAGTTGTTTCAATATCAATTTTTGTTGTTGGTGTTCTAANNTGTACCAGAACGTGGTCAGGGACAATTAGGCCAGTTATATTAATGCCNAAATTTCGGCATATAGCAGTGTATAATACTGATGACGAAACACAATTAAACCTGCGGTTCTCTAACATTTNATTAATNTTAGTCTGATTGGCAAANTATTGGTGAAAGAGTCGACGGTGNAGGTAGCCTAAAATGAACTCCGCCANTATATCTTTTTCACTGCNAACCTGTTTTGTTTCAATATCGGAATTCAGGTCAAAAACNAACTTATCCACGATCTTCTTGTAGCGAGGNATTTCTCTATCTGTGACTCCAGAAGCTATCAANGCNAAAGTGATATAGTTTTCATACGAATACGGTTCGTTCACCAGCATCATCCGTTTTTCGGATTCTGAGAGTGTTAGTATTCGTGCGAATTCTTCTTTAATTGAACCGTAGCCAGTAGTGCTAAGTGTCATTGTAATTACGAAACTAGAAATCCAGACTTTGGTGAATTTCATGATTGATTACCAGTATATGGTGTGGTAGATTGAGTCAGATCTCGAAAGGAAAATATAATGAGAAGAATTACGCAGGTTGATGTTTTTCCCACCAAAATCGGGCTGAAGACCAAATTTAACATCGGAACTGGTTTTGTCGGAGATCAACAGAGCTCTGGAGATCACGTCTTTGTTAAGATCTCAACGGATGATGGTTACTTCGGTTGGGGAGAGCAACGTGCCCTCCCATCTTGGAGCTATGAAACAACCGAATCCATCACGACCACCATCCAAAGTTACATCACCCCCGTATTGATTGGAAAAAATCCGTTTGAGATCCTCACGATTACTGATGAAATTAATACCATACTCAAACCAGCTGTTAGTAACGGTCATCCTTTTGCCCGAGCAGCAGTCGACATCGCTCTCCACGATCTGGCTGGTCGAATTCTTGGCGTTCCCATCCACGTTTTACTCGGTGGGAAACGTCACAGCCAGCATCCACTATGCTATGCGCTTAGTATAGATACTCCTGAGGTTATGGCCATGCAAGCTACAGCACTTGATCCTTGTAAATGTTTCAAGGTAAAAGTTGCTGGTGAACCGGGGCTAGATGAAGCCAGACTTCGCGCTATACATGATGCTGTCCCGGAAGCGAAACTTTGGATTGATGCTAACCAAAGCTATGTTCCTTCACAAGCGATTGATCTTATCGATCGAATTCGCGACATTCGCCAAATAGCGACCTTTGAACAACCAGTTTCGAGTCAGGACTGGTTTGGTTTGAAGCGTGTTCGTGAACATTCTCACCTTCCAATAGCAGTCGATGAAGGTTGCTTCTCAAGTTATGATTTAGCTAAGATTATTCGGTTAGAATGTGCTGATGCAGTTGTACTGAAACTTTGTAAATCGGGGGGCTTGCGCGAATGCTTGAAAACCGCTCATATTGCAGAAGCTAACTCAATTGAGCTACTCGGTAGCGGATTAACCGAAGCTGGCATCGGTTTTGCTGCATCGCTCCACCTTTTTTCTACCCTTGATTTTATCTTACCGCTTGAACTAAATGCCCCCGTCTTTCTTGAATCAATGGTCGCTCACGGAATAGAAATTCGCGATGCTGTAGCGATCATACCAGACCAACCGGGTTTGGGGATTCTTCCTGATGAGGATTATATCATAGAAAACCAAATCCATTTCTGAAAAGCGGCAATGAGTAATCAGGTCCAAAAGCTTAAAGGTTTACTGCGAAAAACAAAATTCACGTCGATGTTGATGGGTTGTCCATACCCAGCATCTCGCTGGAATCGTGCGGTGAAGCGCACGATTCATAAACTCGGAGCAGAGGCGAAAATACTGGACCTGGGATCTGGTACTGACCGGCGTGCACCGAACGTAATTACTCTGGAAATCGAAGCTGGCTCAAACGTTGACGTAATAGGTGACGGTCATCAATTACCGTTTCATGATAATGCATTTGATGCAATAATTAGTGAAGCTGTGCTTGAGCATGTATTAGAACCGAAGCAGGTTGTCGCTGAAATTTATCGGGTGCTCAAACCCGGTGGTTATGTGTGTGCTGCGGTGCCATTTTTGCAGGGGTTTCATGCCTCTCCCCACGATTATCAACGCTATACAGTTCCCGGCTTCAACCACCTCTTTTCTGCCTTTATGAAGATTGAAAGTGGTGCTTGTGCAGGACCAACAGCTTCATTGCACTGGATATTCCGCGAGTATGCCGGATTAGTATTTTCGTTTGGCAACCTCTTAGTAGCTAAAATAATTTCACTGATCATTGGTTGGTTAACTTTCCCCATCATTTTGATCGATTATATCTTGATGATAAATAAACACTCACATATTCTGGCATCAGCTGTATATTTTGTCGGACGAAAAGAAGAAACAACTAAAGAACTGCATGGTCAAAAATAGTCGTACCATTAAGTTCAATTTTTACTGATACCAGAAATTCACGGATCGTATGTAAATCAATGTTCACACCAATACCCGGTTTTCCAGTTAACCTCACCTGTCCATCAGTTCCAACTTCTAACTTTTCGGTTGTCAATTTCTGTGACAATTCTGATCCATCTGCTGGATACTCAAGCAGGTTGAAGTCTTCATTAGTTGCAAAAACATGAAGTGAAGCAGCGAGACTCAAGTGGCTTTTGAAGGTGTGGTTCACATATTGAATTCCCTGCTGTTCAGCCAATTGACGAATTCTGGCCGCAGTGGTAATTCCAGATACACGTCCTACGTCGATCTGTACGTAATCGACTTTTCCATTCAGGATTAAGTCCTCAGCCATACGAAAGGTTGCAGATCCTTCTCCTGCGGCGATAGGAATGGGAGGGTTCAAGGATGAAAGGGTTCCGTATGCCTCAATAGCCTCTGGTGCTAATGGTTCTTCCAACCAAGTAGGAGTATACTGGGAGAATGCCTCGGCCCGGTCATATGCTGTCTTATAATCAGACTCCCAAGCGACACCGGCGTCAATCATAATTTGTGCTGATTTCCCCATACCTTCTCTCGCAGATTCGACTAACTCAATATCGTATTTTTCATCGAATTGTCCCATTGGTCCCCATCCAAATTTTGCAGCTTTGAAACCTTGGCTTTTCAAACGCGTGGCTATTTGAAAAGTGGCCTCCGGTGTATCACCAAACAATACAGAAGCATAAGGGATCTTTGGATGGTCTATACCCTGTGATGAGAAACCAAACTGNTCTTCGAGTAATTGGTAAACTGGTCGCTTAANTTTTTNNCCAACAATATCCCAGAGTGCAATATCAGTACCGCTGTAGGCGTGATCAATTTGTTGGATATCTAGGGCATTACGTAAAATTTTATCATGCAATCGGAGAATATCGTCAGATCCTCTAAGGACTTCTCCTACCAATGATTGGCGAATATTGATGATATTTCCATGTGACATTGGACAGCAATAAGTAGCGAGAGAAACCAGTGGAGAAGCATCACATTCACCCCATCCTTCTATCCCTTCATCCGTTCGAACACGAACAACTAGCGTATCTTGAGTACCGTCAGCATCAGTAGTAATATTAGGCATCTTAAGATAAAAGGGATCTACAGCAACAATTTTCATTTTTCATCCTTAGCTATCGCGCCACCNCGAATTTACCAAACTTTCGTACTAGTTCTTCTCTCCTNTGTGCTTGAATCATATAAACATAAATACCACTTGTCAGTTGATTAACATTCACTGAAAATNGNTTAGAACCAATAACATCCNTCTGTNCNTCGGTNTAGACNAGATTNTTATCAATAGTATATATTTCTANATCTACCCNTTCNGCAAANTGCAAATTNCGGCTAGGAATAACATAATTNAAAATAACNGGATCAAANCCNTAACANGGATTGGGGTAAACTTTGATATGATCGAGCACAAGTAAACTGGAAGTTGACTCTGCATTCTTCACTTGCAAACGGTAAGCATNATANTGATCGAACCCATTTTGGGATTCGACAACAATGTAGAGTGCCCTTGCTGATTTAACTCGATAACCAATAAGTCTTGTGTCGCCAGTACGATCTCCTTTTTTAACTTCAAGGCCCTCTTGGTTTTGTAGAGAAAGCTGATAGTCTAAATTTTCTGGTATGTTAGACAGTTCTATGATGATGAAATTTGGTTCGACAATATCCATGCGATAAAAATCCACATCATTAGCAGTAGAAATAAACGACTCATATGGCTGATTGAACTCAATTCTATGAGCTGAGGGCAGATCATTATTGGGTTCATAGGTATCGCCAAACCAGACATCAATGGTCATAATTTCACCTTCGCGACTGATATTAGTAACCGAAATGCCGGTAGTTGATCCATCCTCAGTATCGCTGTTTGGGGCTGTTGATGGTGTGAATGATGTTTCGTTATCATCAGTTGAAAAAGCCGCACCGGCGGTGAGGTTGCGATAATCTTGGTGATCCGGATCACTAGGATCCTCCAGCCAAATTTGGTCGGCAGCATCAATACTGTAACTTGACCTAACCTGTGTTTCATCGATATGCCAAATCAAAATCCCTGATTCTGGCAGTTTTTGGTCATAAATTGCACCGGATTGGCGAAATCTATTTTCAATTAAAAAATACTCATCTTTACTAGGTACATCAATCTTGAACACAACGTCATTCAGCTCAAAATTAGGAACTTCAAGCCCAGAAGTATTTTTTCTCAAGGTAATTGGCTCCAGCCAACCAAGGCGGCCATTTTCAGGTTTGGCATCGAAATCCCATTTAAGATAACCAATAATATGGCTCGGATTCAGACCATTTCCTAGACCATTGACCAGATCTCCTTGATATGGTCCGAACATCCCCATTAATCCCCACTTATGATCCCGTTGATCAACCATCGTAGAACCATATACATCAGGTGCACCAAGATCGTGAAAAAACTCGTGAAAATAGATTCCCAAATGGGGATGATCAAAGCTGGGTTCTTCTGCCACTACGATAGCCGATTCCACCAGAACTCCATCGAATGTTTTATTCACAGGACGTAATAGGATAGACCAGATATTGTCCCCGAAAGCTCCCGTTGATGTAGAGGCTTCGTCATCACCTGCATGAATCAGAAAAACATGGTCGACAACCCCGTCGTTGTTTCGGTCGTACTTGCTGAAATCAACGAATGGGTCAACACCCTGACAAGCTTCAACCAATAACTCAAGATAAAGTTTTTGGGAAATCTTCCCCTGTCCGTAATACCCCATCTTTTTCTTGGCGCGAACCCACTGATTTCCTTTAGGTACAATACCTTTCATCGGACCGGATTCAATGTTCATCTTTCCATATGAAACTTCGCGATAATAAGTTTTTAATGAGATCCCAGTATCAGAAAACAGGTATTGATCAAACTCAGCGCTGGACCTTTGACCTGGCTGATCAGGAAAGTCAATCTTAATTCCCAGAACGTATTCGGTACCATCAGCTTGCAAAATACTAGTTCTGCGAGTCTCACAGCATCCTTGGAGGGCTTGGTGGAACTCCGAATGAGATTTACCTGATCTAGGCAGGAATTGGTCCTGTTCCGGATTGTATTGGTAGAAGTTGTATGGGTTTGGTGGTGCAGCTAGACTAATATGTATCCAAGAAAAAAAGGTAATCGAAAACAGAAGAAAATTACGGGAGGTAAAAAAAATCATCTAGCGGAACAGCAAATTTAAAATTAATTAGGACCATATTAGAAATACTGATAAACCATCAGTTTAATTTGGAGGAGTTCCCCAATCTGGTATCTTTAGCAGTTCACCATCTTTGAGAGCTGATTCATGAGCGACAAATCCAGGGGCACAATATCGAACAGCCTGCCAAACGTTGATGCGTGGTAACCGCTCCCTATTGACTGAATCAACAAATTCATGGATCAGGTAAGCATGAGACCCGCCATGTCCTCCCAAATCTGAGGACAGCATTTCTGGCAATGGTTCGTGTTTTTTTGTCAATATAACGTCTTCCATACTATTTTTGTTCATCCACACGGCCCCCGAGGCATTCTGCTCAAAGCTTGCTTCGGTACCATATATAGCACTAATCCGCTCGGTT
>PBXZ01000056.1:0-22716 GCA_002729415.1 Candidatus Poribacteria bacterium
ATTTCCCGATGCTTATTCCCTTTCGCATTTTAAGGTAATTGGGAATGTTTGCTCTTAATTCTGGGTTGGTTCTGTTTTTTTTTGTATTATTCTGCATTTCTCCTGTATTCGCACAGGATGTCGTCACCATTTTGACTCTTGCAGAAAGTATCCAGTTAGCAGAAAACAATAACTTACAGATCCGATCTGTCAAAGTAAAACTGAAGCAAGTCAAGAAAGAACAGCGTATTGCAAAACCTTTTGCCTTACCATCCATCAGTTTTACAGGAAACTATACCTATTTCGGTGAACTGGCCAAAAATGTGCTCCCTCCATTTTCACCTGGGAAAGAACCTGTTGAAATAACTTTTGGAGCACATCGCAATTTCCAAGCGGGCCTGACTTTTAAACAACCGCTGTTTGCCTCAGGTCGTTACTTGTATACCTATCAAAGCGCCAACCTGAATGTTCAAGCCACAGAGGAAGAGCTTAAGAAACAGCGAAACCAGTTGCGCTTTGACGTGGCCCAGGCTTTTTATGGTCTACTGGCTACTATGGAGTTCGTTAAAGTGTCGCAAAGTACGGTTGATTTGGCCAAACAACAACTTAGCATTTCGCAGAAGCTATTTGGTTCAGGGACATCGACCAATTTTGATGTGCTTCGTGCCAAGGTTCAACTTGCAAATGCTAAATCAGAACTCATCCGTGCCAAAAATGCAATTCTGATTGCTAAAGACGTATTTAAGAATTTATTGAATATTAACCAACAGGATAAAATTGGAATTCGAGGAGATTTTAATCAGCCAACAATCAAATTGGATCTTCACCAATTAGTACAAGTAGCAACTAAAAACCGACCGGAGCTCAATCAACTGAATTATCTAGAACAGATAAGGAAAAAAGAAGTCGCAATGGTAAAAGCAAATGCTCGACCAAGCCTCTCACTCTTTTCCAACTACCAACTTGATGAAAACGAAAAACTGTCCAACATGAACCGAATATGGAATATTGGTCTTTCGCTAAATTACCCTATATTTGACGGTTTGGTAACTAAAGCGCAAGTACAACGAGCTGAATTGAATGTGGAACAACTCTCATTGCAAGAAGAACAAACACAAGACGTTGTTAAGTTCGAAGTACGTTCTGCTTATTTAAAATTAGTGGAAGCCCAAATGCTGATTGAGGTGCAAAAAGAAACTATAGAGCAAGCTAAAGAGGGAGTTCGTTTGGCAAATTTGCAATATAAAAATGGGTTAATTACAAGTGTTCAGTTGACTGATGCTCAACTAGCGCTAACACAAGCAAAAATCAGTCGCCTTTTATCACTTCGTGATTATGCTGTTGAACATGCAAACCTCCAAAAAGCTGTTGGGACACCAATCGAAAAAAAATGAAAGCTAATTTATGGTATGATTCCAATTGATGATTACTAAGGATTCAAACAATTAATCGTGAGTATTCAAATATAATGCTGAGAATAAATTACATCCTCTATTTTTCCATATTTTTCATTTGGCTTGGTATCGGATGTCAAAAATCTGGTGGTCTTAGTTCAAAGAATCAGACGGGGTCCGGATCCGTAGCTGAAAACGTCAAACCGGTTGAAGTCACAAGGGTGAAGAAAGGTAATATTCAAACGGATCTTGAGCTGTCTGGATCAATCAAAGCCAATTCGCGAGTGGTTGTTATGTCACAAGTAGTGGGTGAAGTTATTGAAATACGCGTCAGTGAAGGCCAAGCTGTTACCAAAGGAGATATAGTTGCAGTTATTGAAAGTGAAGAATTGAAGTTGCGTCTTCGTCAAGCACAAGCTGCATATCACGCTGCTGAGATAAAATATACTCAAACTCAAAAACTAGCAAAAATTCGTATTGCCGCGCAGGTTGCGCAAGCCCGAGCACAATTATCTGTAGCCGAAACTAAGCTTCAGCAGGTTTTAGATCTATCTCAAAAACAGACACTGTCAAAAATCGAACAAGCCGAAGCAGGTTTAGCTTCTCTACAAGCAAATTTTGAAAAAATTCNAGGTGGCACACGGGAAGAAGATAAAAANCAAGCNCAAGCTAATGTTGATCGNGCAGAAGCAAACCTGNCTAACATTAGGGGTAACTATAATCGTATGAAGCCTCTGTTTAATGATGGTGCTATAAGNGCTCAATCTTTTGATAATNTACAAGCNCAGCTTAATGTATCCAAAGCACAATANGATGCTGCAATTGAACAGAAAAAACTNATTGAAAGAGGCCCTCAGGAGGAAGATATCCGTGCCGTTGGTGCACAGGTAAAACAAGCCCAAGCAGCAGTCAGACTAGCACGATTATCCAAGGAAACAAAAACATGGGAAAAAGATATATCTCTGATGCAATCTCAGGTCGAAACCGCGCGAGCAAATTTGCAGTCAGTTGAAGCTCTAGAGAATGCTAAGAGCTGGGAGGCTGAAATTTCCTCTGCTGAAACATTGGTAATTCAAACACAAGCTTCTGTCGATCTTGCCAAGAAAATGCTCTCATACGCAAAAATTGTTGCCCCCATTGGAGGAACTATCTCAAAGCGCAATCTTGATGCAGGCAACATNGTTGCTCCTAGGGTACCTATCTGCGAAATTGTGGATATNCGCTCAGTTAAGGCCGTGGTGTACGTCATTGAATCAGACTTGCCTAAAGTTGAAGTTGGACGTGAAGTTAGCATTAATGTGGATAGTTGGGATGAACCCTTTTCTGGCCGGATCGCTGAAGTGAGTCCCGTCTTGGATATCTCAAGTAGGTCTGCAAAGGTGGAAATAGTTCTTAGCAATCCTGATCTGCGGCTCAAACCTGGAATGTTTTCAAAAGTAACGATACCGCTACAANTCCGTAAAGAGGTCATNATATTATCCAAATCTGCTATTGTTGGAAATATTGCGTCGGGTGAGTATTCNGTATTTATAATTGATTCCAGTATCAGCACGCGAAGGCAAATAGAATTGGGGCTGTCCAAGGGTGAGATTGCTGAAATTCGAAGCGGTCTCTCAATTGGAGAGCAGGTTGTAANCTCAGGCCAGCATTCGCTAAAAGATGGTGATAAGGTTAGAATTGTGAATCGATAATTACATTGGTGGCATATGTGAAACAGAGAAATCANCACCATCAAACAGCTGTTACTTGGCGGTCAATCCTGATTGGACTTCTGCTGATTCCGCCGAATGTTTTTTGGGTTATTGAGGTCGAATGTATTTGGCACTCTGGTCATCCCACGACCATCTCGCTGTTTTGGAATGTTGTCCTCAATCTATTCGGTTTGATCCTGATTAATCTCCTTCTGAAAAGGTTTGCGCCAAAAGCCGCATTGACACAAGCTGAGATGATTACCATCTATGCTATGCTCTCAATTGCATCTGGACTTGCTGGNCATGATACGCTTGCTCTTACCATTCCAGCCATTCCCCACGCCTTTTGGTTTGCTACACTTGAAAATGACTGGGCATCCCTTTTTCATTCCCATATACCAAGGCACCTTGTTGTCGCTGATAAAGAAATTATTCGTGGATTTTACGAAGGTGATGNTAACTTTTACACCTCTAAAATCCTGAATNCATGGGTCGGTCCAACACTTTGGTGGACAGNATTTATNCTTGCNCTTGGNATGNTNATGATNTGNATGAACGTGATTGTNCGTAAGCANTGGACAGANCACGAAAAGCTAGCGTANCCGATTATCCAGTTACCATTAGCAATTACAGATNGAGGAGGTGCTTCCGGTTTCTTTCAAAATCGTNTATTATGGTANGGTTTTATGATTGCNGCTGTNCTGGACATNTGGCATGGTCTGGCATACTTTTACCCATCCCTGCCAGATTTTAGTGTTCGTCACAACGCNCGAAACTGGGGTNGATTCTTTACGGAAAAACCTTGGAATGCCGTTGGCGGTATTACCGTACCNCTTTACCCTTTTGTGATTGGCCTTGGGTTTTTACTGCCACTTGATCTCTCGTTTTCAATCTGGTTCTTTTACATTGTCGAAAAATTACAGCGAGTTTTTGCCAGTGCGGTCAGCATACNGTCACNGTNCCCATATTTTGATGAACAATCNATNGGGGCTTGGATGGCNATNTTCATTGCTACATTGGTCNTNACACGAAGNCANCTGCNAAATGTNGNAAACANTGTTTTGGGGAGNTCGNGCGNTATCGATGATTCCACCGANCCTATTCGTTACCNNACGGCTATTTTGCTGATTATTTTGGCGAGTGCATTTATCATTTGGTTCTGNCTGAAAGCTGGGATGACATTACTGATCATNCTCCCTTATTTTGCTTTCTTTTTTGCACTGTCCNTGGCCATCACAAGAGTTCGTGCGGANATTGGCCCTCCTGCTCACGAAATGGCCGGTTGGGTAAATGGACAACGGTTTCTGATAAACCTGTTGGGTACGCGTGCAGTTGGACCAAAGAACCTGACTGTTTTTACACTCTTTTGGTTTTTTAGTGGCCGTGGTTATCGAGAGCACATAATGCCTCATCAACTCGAATCGTTCAAAATGGCAGAGCGAACCCGGATGAATACCAAACGACTGGTTACAGCAATGATCATCGCTGTAATCTTTGGTTCCATCGCTTCCTTTTGGGCTACGATAAGTGAACTTTATCGCTTAGGTGGTACCGTCACCGGTGCTGGTGGCGGAATTGGTCCTTCTATTGGGCATGTGACTTATATCTTCCAATGGCTTGATACTACACTGACTTACCCTAAAGAAATGGATATTCCTGCCGTTGGGTTCATGGCAGGCAGTATGGCCTTCACTTTTATTTTAATGCTGATGCGAATGCGATTTATCTGGTGGCCCCTCCATCCNGCTGGATACGCTATTTCGATGACGGGTGGTGTTGGTTACTTTTGGTCATGTTTGGTGATAAGTTCTACCATTAANTGGATTATCTTGAGATTTGGTGGTGTCGCCCTGTATCATAAAGCGGTGCTATTTTTCTTTGGTGTTCTATTGGGTGAATATTGTGTAGGAGCATTTTGGAGTGTATTAAGCGTTGTTATTCAACAACCAATTTATGATTTTGCTCCTGGTTAAATTCTTACGTAGAAATCAGTTAGGTTCCTAAATGCGAAATAAAGAGTTAACAATAAATTCAAATTCAACGCTGTNTTATTGCAAAGTGGCTAAAAAGTTTGCTGGATTTATGCTCGTTCTTGTCTTGCTTCCNGTGTNCTTTACGATAGCAGAGGAAGGTAGCCANCCAGCCGAATTCTTGAGTCTAGGTGTTGGNGCACGAGCCTTGGGAATGGGAGGGATGTTTGTGTCCATTGCCAATGATNCCACAGCNGCNTATTGGAACCCNGCAGGGTTAACGGAAGCAGGCAACCATGCATTTTCTACAATGTATTCTGACAGTTTTAGATCTGGCCAAGGTGGATTTTTGAATAAAGGGTTAGTGCAATATAGCTTTATTAACTATGTCCAACAAATCGAGGATATTGGAAGTGTAGGTGTAAGTTGGATTCGTTTGGGAGTTGATGAAATTCCCAGAACCACCTTCATCGATGTTAATGGTGATGGGGAACTTGGGTCTTTTCAAGATAAGAATGCAAATGGAGAGAAAGATCCCGGAGAATTCTACATTGACCGTCCAACTGTTGCCGAATATTTCAGTAATGCTGACAACGCGATCTTGATTTCATACGCCCGAGCAGTAAATGCCAATCTATCTGTTGGCGGCAATCTCAAGATTTTACGACAGACCATCTTCAAAAATTCTGGTAATGGTTTTGGAATTGACCTTGGGATGGTTTTTCGACCGATTAGTAATTTCCGAATCGGTCTCACTATCCAAGATGCTACTGGCACACAAATCGCTTGGGATACGGCAAGTAATCCGACCTTCACGCGTAAAACTCGACTGAGAATCGGTAGTTCATACGGATTCAGTATAGGCAAAATTGGACACCTGATATTCGGTATAGATGCAGAATCTCGGCAAAAAGATCTAAAAGCCGATCAAAACAGTGAAATACTAGTCTACTATGGTTCTGAGCTAAGGCTCTTTAAATTGGTTGCGCTCCGTATGGGTGGTCGAGGAGGTAGAATCTCTTCGGGTGTTGGGTTNCGNCTTCAGTTCCAAGAAGCACAGGTGTTTGCTGATTATGCATTTAAATCTCATGATCTTGGTGATTCACAAAGGATATCTGTATCAGGTAGCTTTTAGCGAGGAGCAATTTGTCGGAACGTGCGCTGATCATACCAATTGCAGGAACAGAAGAATCTTGGNTGGAGCTTTATTGGGACATGGAACATCATATCGCTGAATTTCGATTGCATATAATNGAAGAAGGAATCCCCATTCAATTATGGGAAACATCTATTCCTATCCCGGCATCTGATACAGCGATCGATTTATTAAAACCTCTAAAAAATTTAGGGGATCTATGTTACTCACTTTACAAAACCACTCCAGACATAATGGAGGTTCTTCCAGATCTTGCACACGTTCTCTTTGATTTTCGTTGTTTTATGCAAAATCTTCAAGATTAAAAATAAAGGAGCGATTTATGTCATCAATTCCAAAGGTGTATCACAACCCAGAATGTTCTAAGAGTCGGGCAACACTGCAACTCCTCAGGGAACGAGAACAAGAAATTAAAATAATTGAGTATTTGAGAACACCGCCTACTGTTGAAGAGCTTGATCATATCCTCTGCCAACTCGATAGGGAACCAATCGAAGTGATTCGTGAGAAAGAAGACCGTTTCAGTGAACTTGGGCTTTCTATTAATGATAATCGATCGAGGGCAGAATGGATCCAGATTATGGTTGATAATCCAGTACTAATTGAACGACCAATAGTTGTTAATAATAATAAAGCTGTTCTTGGTAGACCTCCCGAGAATGTAATTGAGATATTATAGTCAAAATAGATTCTCCAAATCGATGAAAGCCAGAGAAATCGTGTGGTAATTCGTTCGCTTATCGGTATAACAATTTTGAATTTCATTCTTTCCCCAGCTATTCCTGATGAATTGGCTGATCTTACATTTATCCTGAAGTCTAACCCAATTGCAATTCCCATGAAACGATCAAATAGAATTTTCAATCCTCAAGAAATATCTGAATTTAAGTTGATCTCAACAGGATTGATTAGAATCTACCAGAAATTTATCTCGTCACAAGATAGTGAAGTTTGCAATTTCACACCTAGTTGTTCTCGGTTTGGAATGTCCGCAATCCAGAGATTTGGTATTGTGCGGGGGATTGCACTAATCACTGACCGTCTTTGTCGATGCAACGGAACGGCTA
Organism: Candidatus Poribacteria bacterium; assembly: GCA_002729415.1. GTDB lineage: Bacteria > Poribacteria > WGA-4E > WGA-4E > UBA9662 > UBA9662. The sequence goes on from PBXZ01000056.1 coordinate 7,258, forward strand.
TATTCTATTANCCCATTGATCCCCAAACAGGCCTAGCCTCCGATCCAATTGATTATTATTCGCATCAATCATTGAGATGATGATTTGTTTTGTCANACTTTTTTTGGTACTNGCTTCAGAAGTAAGTGCTGATTCTATTGACTATAACAANCCTCAAAACATTCGAAAATTTGCGGATTACCTTTATGGCCAAGGCGACTATCTGCCAGCGATTGGTGAATATCAGCGTTACCTATTCACCAAACCCAAAGATGACAATCAGGTCTGGTATCGAATTGGGCTGAGTTANCGTGCAACTGGGCAAATTGATAAGGCACTGAACNCTTTCAATTGGATCCTAAAAAAACAACCTAGTAGNCAATTAGCCAANACTGTTTACTATCAGGTTGCGTATTCGTACTTTTTAACTAATGAGTACGAAAAAGCAATTGAGTTTCTTACGAAAACTAATGAACCAAAATCTCGCCAGNTGATNGGTATTAATCTGNTGATGCTTAAGCGTTGGGATTCTGCACTTGATTTGTTCAATCAACTCGAGCTTGAGAACCTCCCAACTGATGTTCGAGAAAGTAATGCGGTCTATCAGAGAATCGCGGTCAACGGGAAACACCTACCACGAAAAAGTCCAATACTTNCNGGTTGCCTTTCCACAGTCATTCCAGGAACAGGCAAGATTTACAATGGCCGCGTTGCTGATGCAATGAATGCAATGATTACTATCGGGCTCAGCAGTTGGCTAGCTTACGATGGATTTCATCAAAACGGAGTCGGCTCGGTTAAAGGGTGGACATTCGGTATCGTTGCCAGCGTTTTTTACTTGGGTAACATCTATGGGGCTGTGATTGCTTCACAGATACANAATCAACAAGTAGAATTGGCATTCTTNGATCAATTAAAATGTGTAGATACTGGGCGATAATACTTTTTCTCTTTTCCGTGTTAGTTTACGCAGACCCTGCAGTTGAACTAGGTAATTCCTTTTTCAATTTGGAAAATTACAGCCAAGCTATTACCGAATACAGACGATTTCTTTTTTTTAATCCAGATGCTCCTGAATCGGCTGAGATTAGCTATAAGATTGGATTGGCATATAGATCAGACCAACTGTGGATTCAAGCAATTCAATCAATGAACTCTGCATCTCAACGAACAAAAAACTTGGAATTTAGATCTAAGATCCAAATCGACTTGGCTGTTACCTATCTCGCCAGCAATCAACCAGATCTAGCTTTACTCAAATTAGTTAATGTATTATCACAACCAATACCAAGTAAGTTGTACAAGCACGCCTTTTTTCTCAAAGGGATTGCCGAGATTTACCTGTTTAGTTGGGAGGAAGCACGCTCAACCTTCAGAACATACTTTGGAAATACCTCAAGGTTTCACCAAATTGATGTAATAATAAGTCAAGCAATCAAAAAACCAAGAAAATCAGGTTCTGTTGCCAAAATTCTTTCGACAATCCTACCTGGTTCAGGACAAATTTATGCTAACAATTGGGCAGATGGATTCAACGCACTTATACTCAACGGACTGTTTGGGTACACTTCGTTTTCAGTAGCAAAATCTGGAAATTATCGTGACGCATCATTCTTGACACTATTTTTATGGATGCGTTATTATTTGGGAAACCGAAATAACGCCAATAAAATCGTCTATCAAGTAAATAGAAAACAGGACTTAGCTTCTGCTCAATTGATTGTAGAGGAATTACAAGCGATATGGAACGAAAAATAAAAATTGGACTCGTGGGGGCAGGGATGTTTGGTGGCGATGTGCACTTACGCACCTACGCCGATTTGCAGAGGAGTGGAATTTCACCGTGGCTTGGTCGAATAGGATATGATGACTTTGCTTCCGAATTCGCTGATGTGACCTTTGAACTCGTTGGTATAGGCACTCGCACAAAGGTGTCGGGAGAACGCGCGAGAGCCGCGTATGCAGACCTAACCAATGCACAGATTGAGACCTTCTATGGTGAAACTCCATGGGTGGATATGACCGAACGGTTCCCAGATCTTGACATTCTAGCAGTGGCAACACCTGATCATCTTCACACTGCTCCAATTCTACACGGGCTTCGAGAAGGTGTGCACGCGGTAGCTGAGAAACCAATGACGCTCAGTATTGAAGAAGCGGACAACATCATCGAACTCGCACAAGAAAAAAAGCTATTGGTCGGTTTGGACATGCATAAGCGATACGATCCTGACCATCTCAAAATATTCCATGAACTCATAGATCAAATGGGAACGCCTATCTATGGGCGGGCAGTTTTGGAAGAGCCACTTGAGGTCTCAACGAAAACATTCAAGTGGGTAGAAAAAAGTGACCCTTTTAGCTATGTGGGAGTTCACTGGACGGATCTGTTTGTCAGTTATCTCAACCTCAGACCAGTTTCGATTTTTGCTGTTGGACAAAAGATAAAGTTAACTCAGGAATATGGAATTGATGCTTATGATGCGGCACAAGTAAGTGTCGTCTTTGATAACGGTATGCATGTTCATTTTGCTAATAATTGGATTACCCCGGATGATTTTGAAGGACCTGTTAATCAGGAAAGCGAAATTTTAATGACGGGAGGGAAAATAGAGTCGGATTCTCAGTATCGTGGGTTGCGCTACACAATCGAAGGTAGTGGGTCTCACACATCAAATACACACTTTACACGCGATGTGTTCCGTTACGATGGATCAAGAGCTTATGTTGGNTATGGCAAAGATAGCCTGATTGCCTGTATTCTCGGTGTCTTGCGCATTAAATTCAATGGTCACTCGCTGATAGATATTGATCGAACGTATCCCACAGCTGAGGAAGGCCGGATCTCAGTTGCCATCATTGAAACGGCTAGAACTGTGATGGACCTTAATTTCGGTTATCTGCAGAAAAATATGGGAACACCAGTNACTGCTAAGTTTGGAATTGATGGNATCACAATTCTTGACCCATACACANAAAATCGNCACATTTACGACAAATCAGTATAGNATTCAAAAAGGTGCNGAATTAATGNCAGGTACGCCAATTTATATTGAAAATGACGATAGGTCTAATGAAATTCGTAAGCAGATAGTTGACCTTATTCCGAAAAGTCACAAAACGTATACATCAACTCAACTGGTAGTTGNTCGAGCTGAAGGTGTTCGTCTCTGGAATCCTGAGGGTCGAGAGTTTATTGATTTNTCATCGGGAGTANTGGTGGCCAATTTGGGACATAACCATCCGTATTTTGAAGAACAATANGCTAGTTANATTGGCAACTTGCCACGAAATGCTTATAATATGCTTACCGAGATTGAAGTAACTGCAGCCAAACGTTTAATTAAAAATCTTAACCATAAAAAAATGGAAAGGGTANTNTGGTCGGCTTGNGGTTCTTCTGGTNTTATCAAGGCCATCTGGTCAGCGNTGCATTATCATCCGGATCGCCATATTATCTTNTCAACAAAATATGGGTTTCATGGTAAGAAAGGNCTGGCTGGCGATATCACTGGAGAAAAGAGCNCAAATCCAAANGTTCGCTGGATCGATTTTATTATGTTTGCTGATCAGAGGGATGTGCGGGAACNTCCCTCTGATCAGGATTTACGAATTGGCCAACAACTTGATGCACTTAAGCGAGAATACCCAAATCAGATTTCAATGTTGGTGACAGAACCTTACCTTGGTGCAAAGGGGTCTTTTCATCCACCCTCATGGTATCTTCGCCAATTGAACGACTGGTGCAACGAAAACAATGTAGTTTTTATTTTGGATGAAGTTCAGTCCTGTCATGGCCGCACTGGTGAAATGTATGCGTTTCAGAAACATGGGTTGGATCCCGATCTCATTGTAATGGGGAAGGGCATTGGAAATGGTGAGCCAATTTGCGCTGTTGCAGGGAGAGCTGACATCTTAGATCTCATGGATTATGGTGAAGCATCCGACACATTCAGTGGGAACCCACGTGGTTGTGCAGCCGTTGTTGCAACCTTAGACACTTTTGAGAAATTCCCAATTGTCGAAAACTGTCATAAAATGAGTGAGATTGTCGCCGACCAACTTTACAAACTAATCGAAGAATTTGAATTTTTAGGCCAAGCTAGAGGCGAAGGTTTAGTTTGGGGCTTAGAAATCAACGCATACGCTGGAAAATCAGCAAACGAAATTGCAAATGAGTCAGTTTTACAGGCCTACCATCATGGAATTCATTTAATTGGTCCGCTTGCAGGAAATGTCTTGCGTATCTCTCCTCCGCTTATTATTTCCTACGCAGAAGTCATCGAAGGTTTTAATCGGTTATACAAAGCGTTTGATGTCATATCCAGCATGAAAAATAATGGGAATCTAAAACCTTATTAGACTATGGATCTAGAATTTATTGCCTGTCCAGTATGTGCTGTTCAGGACACAAGTCCGTTGTTTACCAAAGATGGATTTTCAGTTGTCGCTTGCGATAGTTGCAACCTAAAATACGTTAACCCACGTCTGAGATCTAGCAGTTTGGAAGAGAACTATATTGATGGTTATTACCCAGTTAAAAAACGCAATCACATCCAATATAACGAGATGGAATGGTTGCAGATGGAAGAGCGGTTAGGAGAGATTCAAAGAAAATTCCCATATCAGGGCCGCATCCTAGATCTAGGATGCGGCATGGGAACTTTCTTATATCTAGCGAGAAAAAAAGGATGGGAAACCTTCGGTGTAGATTTGTCTCAGGATGGAGTAAGTTTTGCCCGCGACAATTATAATCTGAATGTCTTTTGCGGTAATGTTTTTGAGATGGGTTTTCCTAGTCATTACTTCGATGTTATTACACTTTATCACGTGTTGGAACACATTCCTGAACCAAACTTGTTGCTCGAAGAATTACGCCGCATATTGAAACCAAAGAAGGGTTGTCTTGTTGTTGAAGTGCCGAATGGCGAAAGCATACAAATTCGTATTCAGAGGGAGAATTGGCCGTATGTACATCCTGCAGATCACCTCTACTATTTTTCGGTATCTACACTGGCCAGCCTGCTGAAAAAACACAGATTCAATTGGGTTGAAGCAGGNAAGCCCAAACGGGTTGGAAGAAGACATGGAATGATTACTCAACTGAAGTTTGCTGTTCAATACAGCATTTCATCAGTGTTAGTTAGATGCAATCTGGCAACAGTAATTCGTTGCTACGCTACTTTCAATCAATAGATATCAAAAGTTTCAATTACTTCGTTTGATAATAAACGGCAGGCTATAGTTTCTACTTGAGTGTGATTAACATTGCCTTTAATCCAATATTTTCTGCCTGTTTGAACCGATTTAATTCCCATAATGCCGAGATCTGAAATTCCTTTTTCCACACTTTGACCCACAGCATCGGTTACACCCAATTTAAACTGAATTTCAATTGCCAAATCGTTTTTTGACGAATTTGGGCTAACGGTTTCCACATCATCACATTCAAAATTTTGCGTGATTGGGTCTGCAAGCAATTTCGAAGCAATCTGATAGACAATATCCGAATCGACATTACCTTCAAGGTAGTAGATCTGTGCGGTACGAACCTCATCAACATCGGTAATTCCAAGGTCCATGATATCTTGTCGCAACACCTTTCCGACATTATCATCTATATTCGGTTTATGAGTAATTTCGATTTTCCAATTCATTGATCCTTATGATCTCACTTTTGCAATCGAGCCAAGATAGCNAACCATTCGTTGTTCTGACGGGTTTTTAAACATTCAAATTTATTCTTAATCAATTCGGNCTTTACTNTGTATATTTCATTTTCNATTATNCCCGATAGGATAAGATGTCCACCTGATTTCAGATACTCAGGTNCTTGTGGTATCATAGGTAATATAACTTTGGTCAAAATGTTGGCTACGATAAGGTTAAATTTTTGATTTAGCTCAGAAACCCGATCCATCTGTTTGACATCAACGATATCCTCAACAGAATTATGTCCACAGTTTTCTCCCGCGATTTCCACGACTTTTTTATCTAAATCAACCGCACAGATCTTTTTGGCACCAAGTTTGGCGGCAACGATGGCCAAAATCCCAGANCCTGTACCAATATCAGCTATAATTTCTCCTCCTTTGACCACTCCTTCGAGTAACAAAATTGAAAGCTGTGTTGTTGGATGATGACCTGTTCCAAAAGCCATGCCCGGATTAAGACGAATCAGAACNTCNTTTTCAGAAGGTTCAACGCGATGCCACGTCGGAGCAATGATTATCCGTGTACCTATTTTTAGTGGAGGAAAAGCCGAACGCCAATTTTCTGACCAGTTTTCATTCAGTACGGATCTCAGATGTACTTCTGTGTTTTCAGCTGATAGTCCAAAACTCGGCAATTTTTTTATGAAGTTACGAAGGTTGATAACGCGGGTTCCAACTAAATCACTGACAGGNAAGTATGCAATCAGAGTTGTTTGATTNCTTTTATCGGGATCTGTCTTGATTTCGACCCCATTAGCCTTCTGGTCGAAAAGGTAATTTTCTATTGCAGCGGATGCCTCTTCAGACGTTTCAACTGTGATTTGAGCCCATTTCATCATTGAGCTTCAGNNGCCAACGTTACCATAATATGTATTGGGAGGTTATGAAAGTGTGTNAGACTACGGTTATTATCTATTTCCATCTGCATTACGATGGAAAAATCTTTCGCCGATTCTACGTAGAATATTGCTGGTATCAGATTCGATTTGTTCACCACGTGTCTCGGCAAAGGTTTCCAATAATTCTTTTTCCTGAGTAGTNAGGTTCTTTGGTGTTTGTATTTCGACAATCACGATTAAATCGCCAGAGGTNCGGCTATTATAGTATGGAATACCTTTACCACTAATTCTCAGACGATCACCAAATTGAGTGCCNGGAGGNANNTGCAATTCTTCAGTATCGTTGATAGTNGNNACGTCAACTTCCACACCAAGTGCAGCNTGTGTAAACGTAACACAAACCGCAGTAATTAAATCATTACCTTGTCTGACGAATTGTTCATTCGATCTNACGTGAATCACAACAATGAGGTCTCCAGGAGGTCCTCCATTTACACCAGANTCCCCNTCACCACTAACCTTTAACTGGTTACCAGTATCAACGCCCTTTGGNACCGACACGCGCAGATTTCGTGTCTTCTGTGTCACACCTTCACCATCACATGTTTTACAACTGTTAAGAATAACACGCCCTTGTCCCCCACAACGAGCACAAGTTCGGGTAACGCTGAAAAAGCCACTTTGCATGCTAACTTTTCCACGCCCAGTACACTCAGGACAGACTTGAGGTTGGGTTCCCGGCTTTGCTCCACTACCATTACAGGTTCCACAAGTTTCAAGGCGAGGTATGTTGATCTCAGTNGTTTTACCTTCTACGACATCTTCAAGATCGATTTCGAGGTCATATTGGAGGTTACGTCCACGTTTCGGTCCGGATTGACCGTGACGCGAATCAGAAAAACCAAACAGGTCNCCAAAATCACCGAATATGTTGTTGACAATATCTTCAAATCCCCTGAAGTTGTGACCACTAATATCCATACCTTCCAAGCCAGCATGACCAAATTGATCATATTTCTGTCGCTTCTCAGGCGCACTTAAAACTTCATAGGCTTCAGTAGCTTCTTTGAACTTGCCTTCGGCTGCTGAGTTATCAGGATTTTTGTCAGGATGGTACTTGATGGCAAGTTTTCGGTAGGCTTTTTTGATTTGATCCAAATCTGCGGATTGATTTATACCCAAGACTTCATANTAATCGCGTTTTTCTGTCATATAAAATACCTNGTNCNGCTAACTCAATCAAAAGTGGTATTTTCTATTTTNACTTCTTTTGACTATAACGTTGATTGAAACGTTCAACACGTCCTGCAGTATCTATGATTTTTGATTGCTGACCAGTATAGTACGGATGACAATTTGAGCAGATNTCNACACTCATTTTTGGATTACTCGACATAGTTTTAAAAATTGTTCCGCAGATACACCTTATCTCNGCTTCTACAAGTTCAGGGTGAATATTCGGTTTCATAATTCAATATTTCTCCAGCATTCCTTTGATATTATGATTGAAATTAAACAAAACATGTTAGCGCCACCGATGTGCTGAGTTCTTACTTCCTGATTCTGATTTAGTTGGATCGGACATCGTCATCATTTCAAGCAAGTCTTCATTTGTGGGGTTCTTATCTAGCTGTTCAGAGAGCAATTCCATTGACTCNGCGACCCCCATCTGGCTCAAGAATTTGCGTAATACCCACACCTTTCTCAAGACATCAGGTTTCATTAGCGATTCTTCACGTCTTGTTTTGGACAAAGATATATTAATTGTTGGAAATATACTGCGGTCCAACAAAGACCTTTCAAGATGGACTTCCATGTTGCCAGTACCTTTGAATTCCTCGAAAATCGCGTCATCTGCTCGGCTTTCAGTATCAATTAATGCCGTGGCAATGATGGTTAAACTACCACCTTCTTCAATTTTCCGAGCGGAACCAAAGAATTTACGAGGCTTGACAAAGGCTAGTGAGTCTAACCCACCAGTCAATGTTTTTCCACTTGTTGGAACAACCAAGTTACACGCTCTCGCATAACGGGTCATACTATCCAAAAGAATTACGACATCTTGACCGTACTCAACCCAACGTTTGGCTTTTTCAATTACCATATCGACAACTGCAACATGGCGTTCTGGATGCTCGTCAAACGTAGAACTGACAACTTCACCTTTAACAACCCGGCTTACATCAGTCACCTCTTCAGGACGTTCGTCTATCAATAACACCATCAACAATACTTCTGGATGGTTGGCAGCAAGCCCTTGGGCTATATTTTTTAGTAGAGTAGTTTTTCCACTATATGGGGGGGCAACAATTGTCCCTCGCTGACCTTTACCAATTGGACACATTAGATCAACAATACGCGTTGCAAACTCCTTTGGATCATGTTCAAGTCTGAGTTGTTCATGGGGATAAATTGGTGTTAGGTTATCAAACAGAATCCTATCTTTTGAATTTTGAGGAGGTTCTCCATTTATCTTCTCAACTTTTAATAGAGCATAGTAGTGTTCTTCTTTATCGCCAGTTTTTTTCGGTGGCCGAATTTGACCTTCAACCGTATGACCTGTCCGAAGATCGAATTTTCGAACCTGTGAATGAGATACATAGATATCGTCGTTACTTTGTAGATAATTATACCGATGAGATCTCAAAAACCCATAGCCTTCGGGTAAAACTTCCAGAACTCCACCGCCAAACATTAATCCATCGTTTCGGGTAGCCTTTGCATCAACAATTAATGAAATTATATCTTGCTTTCGCAGACCACTATATCCGTTTAGCCCCAAACTTTTAGCCATTTTGCCCAATTCAGCAATTGTCATATCTTGTAATGCGACAATGTTAAGGTTCTGCATATTTTTTGTCTCCCCCCTAGTTTGGGCTACACAGGTTTCATTAAGAAATTGTTTTCCAATCCAAGTGCTAGATTGTTGGGTTCTTACGAGGCTACTCGTGGAATTTCTAGTCTTAAAATTGTAAAAATCNGGAAAAAGAAAGGTTTTTCCTAAAACGTAGCTTTTTGATTTTTTTATTGCGTTACAAAATTATAAAGCAGCCTCGAATTCGCACATGCACATCAAAATGATATAAACTACACACCTTCCAAGGCATTCAAAAAGGATTCTACAAAGGAAAGTTTCGCATTAAATAGAACGGACAATTTGAGAAGAGCATCAACCCTGAAAACGCTGTAGGAATGAAGCATTCCTTGAACTTCTACAAATATTTGGCAGGATAATTCTCCAGAAAACCACGTGGATTATACACTAACAACGCTAAAGGCGTCAAGTTATTATCATTTTTTTTCAACAACACTAATATATNTCACTAACATCTACGACTATATTATCTTAACCTTTCCCCACCAAAATGACAAAAACGCATATGGAGANGGAGAAAGAACAAGACACAGCAAAATTTGGATTAGATTTTTCCCATGGCTGCCAAAATCCGGTCAGGGGACATGGGAAGTTCTTTCATTCGGATACCGATAGCACCATAGATTGCATTAGCAATCGCCGCCGCAGGTGGGACAATTGGAACTTCTCCAACCCCTCTAACCCCATATGGATGACCTGGATTTGGCACTTCAACGATAACAGCTTCGATCATTGGTACATCGTAGCTGGTCGGCATCCGATAGTCAAGAAAGCTAGAGTTTGTCATTCGCCCCTCATCATTATAAATATATTCTTCATTCAAAGCCCAACCTATGCCTTGAACAGCGCCACCATGTATTTGTCCTTCAACATAGCTCGGATGAATCGCTTTTCCTACATCTTGTACCGCGGTGTAACGTAGGATCGCAACCTTTCCAGTCTCCGGATCCACCTCAACATCGACAATATGCGTAGCAAAAGCGCCACCAACGCCTTTGGGATCTACTGCTCCACGTCCAATAATTGGAGTGCCTTCGTCGCTGATTGTACTTGCCAGATCCTTGAAGAAGACATTGTGCANTTTTCCGTTTGCGCTTCTAAAGGTGCCATTGTCAAAGGTAACTTCATTCTCATCAACTTCCCACAAATTGGCAGCAAAGATTTTCATTTGTCTAACAACGTCGTTTGCTGCCTCAATTGCGGCATATCCAGTGGCAAACGTAGTTCGGCTGCCACCAGTGACACCCGTGTATCCAACGGAGTCGGTATCGACTACGTATGGATTGATATCTTCTGCGGATATACCCAAAACCTCTGCCGCTTGCATGGCGATTGACGTTCTTGTTCCACCAATGTCCGTGGAGCCTTCAATCAGGTTNATGGTGCCATCCGAGTTAACGTTCAAGGAAACACTCGATTTCAGACCAATATTGAACCAAAATCCGGAAGCAACACCTCGACCACGGTATTCCCCTTCGAGCGGTGTGTTGTAGTGTTCATGTGCTCTTGCTGCCTCGACGGTCTCGATATGACCAATTTTGGGAAAGATTGGTCCATCAACACGCCGAGTTCCTTCTTGTGCACCGTTCTTAATTCGAAACTCTAGTGGATCCATCCCNAGTTTTTCGCACAACTCATCAACTACGGTTTCTGCCATAGCAGCGTTAGTAGCGCCTGGAGCTCTGTAAGGTGCTGTTTTAGGTATATTGAGAACGACATCATAACCATCGACGAGGAAGTTGTGAATGCTATATGGGGAGAAAATACACTGTGCGCCACAATCGACAAGTGCACCTGGATAAGCCCCTGCCTCATAGATCAATTCCGCTTTGGCAGCGGTGATCTGTCCATCTTTGTTAACTCCCATTTTGACGGTAATATAGGATCCAGCTGTTGGCCCGGTACTTTCGAATACATCAGCCCTATCCATTAAAATCTTAACGGGGCGCGAAGTTTTCATCGATAGCAGTGCTGCTACAGGCTCAAGGTAAACAGGGATCTTGCCACCAAAACCACCACCAATCTCCATAGGCACAACTTTGATATCCGAAACAGGCATCTGCAAAATCTTTTCCAACTGATCGCGAACTTCAAACGAACCTTGTGTACTGCACCAAACTGTTAAATGTCCATCCGATTTGTAGAGTGCGGTTGCATTATGCGGTTCAATGTATCCTTGATGAACTGTTGCCGTCTTGAACTCCTTTTCGACAACTTCATCAGCTTCAGCGAATCCTTTTTCAATGTCTCCTTGTTGAAACTGGAGATGCTTAGCTACATTGCTTGACCCTGCAGAAGTTTTTCCGAGCGAGGTTGTTTTGAGATCCTCATGCAACAAAGGGGCGTCGTTGGCCATTGCCTTNCGCACGTCCATCACTGGCGGNAAAATCTCGTAGTCTATTTCAATTAGACCCGTTGCCTCTTCAGCAATATGCGGACTAGTTGCAGCAACAGCAGCNACTGCATGACCTTTATAAAGGGCTTTGTCACTAGCNAAAATATTATCCTGGAGGAATTTAATATCCGTTGNNCCACCTTCACCAAGTACAACCGANCCCCCNTNTGTCTCTGGCATGTCATCTGCAGTGACAACTGCNTTAACACCCGCATGTGCTTCNGCTTTGCTAGTATCAATAGACTTGATACGTGCATGTGCATGTGGACTTCTTAATACCTTGCCGTGTAATAAGCCCACCATTGTGAAGTCAGCACCATACAGAGCACGGCCAGTCACTTTATCAACACCATCATGACGGATGGGGCGAGTCCCGATCACTTTGTATTCTTTATCATTGGACATTGTGAATCTTCCTCCATGAAGCTCGAGTTGAAGTGTGATTTTGATAACTTCTTTATCTTCAATCCCACTATTCTACAAAAATATTTGTTCTTTTTCAACAACATTCCAAACTTGTTGTTTATTTGAATGGTTTGCGCTTAAATTAAGCATATATTTTCAAGTNAGNAATCCTTACTATCGATGCTCAGAATCTATTTTTCCGCTAGGTCTATTGCTGTCATCCTCGACCCTGATAACATCATCCACTTCGGGAGTGGATACTTCAAGCAACTCTAAATCCGTTTTGGCTAAAATCCTATGTTGGGTTTCCGGATGTATGGTGAAATAATCACCTTCAGACATGTCAAACCACTCATCACCGATCAGCACCTTAGCTTCACCTCTCTTAATAAAGAGCGTTTCAACTTTACGTTGGTGGTATTGTAAGCTTGTTCTGTATCCAGAATTTATATTAATTATTTTGTAGCAATAGTGGTCATTGAGTTCTAGCCACTCTTCCGACCCCCAAGGTTTTTTGATGCTTTTTGCTGTACTGCCGGAGATACCAAATCTCATGTTTTTAACTCCATGACAAACTCGCTTGATAAATTGCAAAAAATCAGTGATTGCAACTCTGTAGTATAGATCAAAGATATAGATAAATTGAAGTTAAATTCTGCCAAGTTTAAGATTTAACCTGTTTCTTCAACTTCCTAGTACTTTCACCTTCGATAAAGCACTGGGTTCATTTCACTATCGGCCAAGTCCCCCTCTTTCCTACCGCCAAGAAAATTCTGAGCATCATGAGAACGACTTGGGTTACATAATTTATCAACCGTGGTACCATCAGGGTAATAGGTGACAATCATAGCTTCACGCATGGTTTTTGTTTGATTGGCTGTAGCGCCATGCATGGTCCATCCATTGTGAAATGTAGCATCTCCCGCACGCATAGATACTTGCCAGCAAGAATATTGCTTCTTCTCAATGAACTGTTGGAAAAAATCTTGCGATGAATCCGAAATAGCATACTGCCCCATAAAACCGTTGACCTGTGATCCTGTGGCGAATTGAATTGGCCCCATTTCAATTGGGGTATCTATCAGAGGCATCCACATTCCCATTGCATTATCTGTTGCGAGTGGCCAGTAGTATTGATCTTGATGCCAAGCTGTTTTCCCTCCATTGGGTTCTTTAAACAGAGCCTGTTCATGGTAAATTCGTACGGCATCAACTCCCATTAGATCAGCTGCGATTTTAGCGAAGCGTTTGGCCAAGACGAATTGCGACACNCTCTGNCTATGATAACGGAGATTTAGTGTCTGCAAGAAGGCACGATTGGAAACATCATCTGTATCTCTTTTAGGNAACCGAGAATAGGCTNCCTCGGNAATAGCATGGCGGTAGGAAGTTACTTCCTCCGTTGTACATACAGAAGATAAATGGATGTNNCCATCTTGNCGNTATNCTTCAATTTGTGATTTTGTTAATGGGTATTCGGAGGATAGATCTNGCAAAATGATTTCCTATAGATCCNAATCAAGTTGTTCATTGCAAATATTTCGTTTTNAATCTAACCCAAGCTGTGTGGAGTTTTGCCTGAGGTTGGATAGCCATAATTTTNCCCATTCCCGCTTGNACTTGTTTAATTTCATCCTGAGAGAGTCCGCGGTTAAAGATGGCAAAATCGTCTGTATCTCCGTTGTANTATCGGTTCATGCCTAACGGNTCTTCCACTCCCAAAAATAAAGGAGCATCTAAGGGAATCAGCTTATCGTTTTTCTTCGGATAATTGATCAACACTTCACCATTTAAATAAGTTGTCCACCATTTCCCGGATTGATATGATACAGCTATATGTTGCCACACGTTTTTCTTAACGTCCAGTGGACTCTTTTCTGGGACAGCACGTCCTCCGGTGAGTTTCCAGCCCATCCAGATGAATCCTGTTGGATGAAGAAGAATTTCAAAAAATTCGTGAACATCACGTCCTTTGGCTGCAATCAACTGCCAAGTGCCTGGACCTGCTTTCAGAGTTGGACGTATCCAAGCAGTAATGGTAATTCCATCAACGAACTCAAAATCCTTTGAGTGTTCAACACGGACGATTCCATTTTTCCCTCCGAACTTAACCGCTTTGCCAAAGTTCCCCTCCGTCCAGTTGGTATCTCCTTCTAATTTCCCATGATTATTATTTCCAGATAGATCGTTTACAGTTTTTCCTACTCTTTCTTCAAAGTCAAAGTAGACAACAAGGGATTCTTTGATTTGAGCATGGCTAATTGTCATTACTATAAAAGTGAAAATTACGAATATTACTCCAAACTTCATTGAACCCTCCTCTGGCTAGTTTTAGGTGATATTGGAAGAACTAAAGATGAGCATATCAGAATAACACTCTGAAAAAGGATGTCACTGAGCTCTTAAAATTTAAGATTCAGGGCATGACCTACGATAGCATGACTGAAACGCGAAATCAACAATATCCTAATTTTCTTCTGTTGAATTCCAGAGAGAACATTCCGTTGAGAATGGGTTTTTATATTGGCCGCATTATTTTGTCTCACCCAATTGACCTGAAAATCGCCGAGGTATAACAGATACGATAATTCTTCGATAGCTGGCAGGGTTTACCTTCATCCTTGGCTTGGAGAACGACGTGAATATCCTGTGGACAGTAATATATTAACGATACCTCATATGCTTTAATTGTGAAGTGGGTTTGTCGGATCATACTATGGGGCTTGGTGCCGCCTTAGCAGCCGTTGCTCATGGTGCTACTATTATAGAAAAATATTTTACATTACGTCGGGCAGATGGTGGTGTGGATTCAGCTTTTTCCCTCGAACCGGACGAAATGCAGCAATTGGTAATCGAAACTGAGCGAGCTTGGCAAGCAATCGGTAAAGTGGAATATGATTCCACCAAAGCTGGGAAAGGATCGTCTGCCTTTCGTCGTTCTCTTTACATTGCTAAAAAATACAAGATATTGTGACCGCCCGAGCTGCACTGAGCGTTACCATCTCTCCCGATTTGACCTCAAACGTAACTACTCCCTTGCGGGTGTCGTGAGCAAAAGCAGCTACAGGGTTATGGTTTGCGTTTTGATAGTTTTCAGCGACGGTCCAATCGATGCGAGCAGCAAAATCATGCTGGTAGGCTTGACGTCAACATCATATGGTTGCTTGATTGGTTTTTTATATGTTTTTCCATCTATGCCGATGACTTCATCTACCGCATCTGTCCAGATATGCTTGTGCCAAGCAGTTAACA
>PBXZ01000057.1:0-85633 GCA_002729415.1 Candidatus Poribacteria bacterium
GTTTGTTAACGCTTCATATAATATTCGGCCATCATGTTTCCCCGTAGGTTCAATTCCAAGCAGATAAAGTGAAGTTAAACCCACATCGATGTTTCCGGAGGGAACCTGACTGACTAGGCCAGATTTCAAATTTGGACCGCTGGCAAACAACATTGTTTTCAACTCAAATGGGCTGATACTACCATGACCACAGTGGCTGCCACCAGTTGATGTGCCACGAATCCCATTAGCATTTGTTTGGCAAGACCAGTTATATGCATATAATATGTTGCCAGCACGAGGATGATCATTTCCTATTAATTTTAGTGATAATGTTCCATCAACATGGCCGTATTTCCAATTTCCTGATTCCATGTGATGTGTGAAAATGGGGCCACACCAAGCTTCCTTCTGTAGGAAGTGTACAATCTGATCAATTCGTTCTTCATCGTTATCTTCGATGTAGATGTGAGTGTCCACACAAATGACGTCCCTTGATTTCTCTGAGGCTTTAAGGCCTGCTTCAACTAGTCTCTGTGTGATTTTAATTGGTTGTTCATGGGTTACGAAACCATGATCTGACAGAATGAAAATGTCTGGTTCAATCCTCAGTGATTTTATAGTTGACAAGATTCGGCCTAGGTTGTCGTCCATGTGGCGAATTGCTTCCATGTTCTCAGCGGTGCCGAGACCATAATGATGTTGAGTGTNATCAGGATCTGACAGCCATACATAAGTCAGGTTGGGTTGGGTTTNAGGTAGAATATATTCCGTTAGTACATCTATGGCATATGTATTTCGGCCNATATTGGGATAGTTAGCTTCGGGTGCAGAACCAAATTGTTTGACAATAGGTGTAGATTTNGGAAAAACGTANCTGTGATTAACAATCAAACCATTTTGTTGGTGGTCCAGCAAAAATGCCGCNCCAGTAGAGCATGAAGTAGCTGTTGCAACTGTCCTACCTGATTTTGCGACAATATGAGCGATGGAATTGGTGGTTAGTAGTTGATGGTTTGTTACTTGGTTGAAAGCTACTAGGTTGTGATAATCACCAGTTGATATGCCATGGTATGGGTNAAGCTCAGTTGCCAGTATGTTGTTTCCCATTAGACCATGTGTGGTTGGGTAGGCACTGGTTGAAATGGAAGCCGAGTTCAAACGGGTTAGTGTTGGAAAGCAGGAATGATTATCAGCAAACGTTACGCCATTTTGTGCGAATTTGAGTAGATTGGGCGTGTNGTCACAACTCATTAGGTCTGGACGCATGCCGTCCCAAACCATGATAATGATGTGTTCAGAACGTTTTTGNTGAAGATGCTTTACCAAAATATTTCACGTCCACGTTAGTTCCACCATAAAACTTAGTGGTGACTCCTGTTGCTGTTTGNTTTGACTCGTAGGTTTGTGCAGTGCCTCTGTTAAACAAATTCCAAGTACTCTCTTGANTTGGTTTCTTGCCATTGAAACTGAAATTCTACTTTCTCATGCGGGCGAAAAGATAAGGTTACGTCCTCAATCGGTGTTCCAAGAACTTCAATTTGGCTTAAATCCGCCACGCCAATTCCCATTTCGCTAGCATAATGAAATAATCCTATATNCGCTGGATTGAATCCCATTGCTTTAGTAGTTACAGCATCGGCAGAAAATACGTCAGCGCTAGCCACNCCAATATTGAGGTCTACACTGTCTGTTCCACCGGGACCATTNCCCTGTAGGCCAGTTGTTCCATCAATGATCCCAATATTTGGTTTNAGGTATTGGGATAAACGGATCAAGTTGATGTTGAGTATTTGTGCTTCCCGTGGNAGTTCCCGGTCAGAGTGACTGCAGTAGCCGTGCATTTTTACCCGGTCCTCCTTATGCAGGGTACCCATAATCATGTTTTTTAATGCGAGTGTTACAACGTCTACATCGTGCGTTTTTGCCACAGCTACTGAGATTGTACATGGGCAATCTAGGACAATCNTAGGCATTCTTACTGGCACTCGGCTCTTATCGGCNAGGATNATGTTAGTCGTTTCCCATTCTGTTTCTTGATGAATGTCGTAAAGCTGAATNGGTACGTCATATTCATTGATNAAATTTCGATAACCGAAATTATCGAAGGATTCGCCTGAATATTCTTCATTGGCTCCCTCAGCGATAATGATCTCTGTGGGGGGNGCTGGCGTAGTCAGTAAAAAGTCGATTGTTCCTCGGATAGCATCAACGTGGGTNGAAGCCAGTTGNTTTTTGCTTGATAAGAAATTTGGTTTCAGCATGACTTGAGATGTTAANTTTGGAATGATTTCTTCTCGTACCAAGTCCAGAGCATGATGGATGTTCTGGCGGCGGTTGACTGTTTGCGCTAGACCCACTTTGGCTTTCTCAATACTCATTGATATCTTCCTTATATATGGAGTATAAGTTGTGATGNATTTATANTCCCTTAATTTCTNGGAATGGAGTTGAATTAATTTGGCAAGTTATGGTAGTGTTGTCTGGTNGATAGTTGTTCCCAGATTGCTTCCTTAACAGTATATCACAATAATTATAGTAGGATGTGGTGTTCTTAACACATAAATTATGTTGCCCNGTTTTTANCCTTAANGTTCAGTCTAAAGCCGACTTTTAATTTGAGTTTCAGATGATTAGGTTGGCTAATCAAACTTGATTCCAAAAATNTGGNGNTTGATATATAATACTTACACTTGTGTGAAGNAAATAAGTATCAATAAGGGGAATTGGATGGAACATACTATTGGTTGTACTACNCGNCCTTATGCTTCGATTTCATTTGCAGAGGCTTGCGAGCATATTGCGGAGGCGGGATATAGTGATGTTGCTGTCTTTGGCAATACGGGATCAGTTGCTATTAGTTCTAATAGTAGTCGGCAAGACATTGGAAATGTGCGTAGAGTGGCGGAAAGGGTAGGGCTTGTACCGTCTTTGCTTATTGGAGGTACACAGCTGAATCTAGGGTTAGAGGCAGCCGTTGAAGATTATCGTCGCCTCATTGGTAATACGGCTTCATTGGGAGCTTCTTGGCTACTTGATTGTGGTACGTCAAACACGGCTCATTATGATGATTACTATGCTTTGATGCAGGAAACATCTCCATATGCGGAAGCCTGTGGGATTACCATTACACTTAAACCTCATGGTGGGATTACTTTAACGGTGCAGGATTTGATAAACGCCTACAATCGGGTGAATCGCTCCGGTTTTGGGATTTGCTATGATCCGGGTAATATTATTTATTACACTAAGGGGGAACACCAACCGGGCACAAATCTAGATCTATTGGCCCCAAAGATCTCAAATTTGATTATTAAGGATTGTATTTTGGACAATGGTAATCCTGATGTGATGGTTACTCCTGGTGAGGGTTTGGTCGATTTCGGAGAGGTGATTGCTATTCTGCAGAAAGCAGGTTTCCAAGGTCCAATGTATTTGGAATGTGTCGGTGGGGAATCTTTGGACGAAATTAATCATAATGTGAAATCGACATTGGATTTTCTTAGGGATTTGACGGTTGAAAATCAATAAATGTTTTGAACACTATAGTTAAATGCAACGTATAATACTGGATACAGATCCGGGTGTTGATGATGCGCTGGCAATTGCGTTAGCTATCAATTCTTCTGGATTGAAACTGGAAGCGGTTACGACGGTAAATGGTAATGTGAGTGTTGATTATTGTACCCGTAACCTTTCATTGATTCTTGGTGCTATGGGTAATGTATCGGTCCCGATTATTGCAAAAGGGGAATCTCAACCGTTGTCTGTTTCTATTGTTAATGCTTCTCATGTACATGGTAGTGATGGATTGGGAGGTGTAACCCAGCTTCGTGATTCAAACGGGAATCGATGCTATTCGGAGATGCTTTTACCCTCTGTCACGACAGGTGCTGTGGACGTGATTTTAGAAGTAGTTAAACAGTATCCAAGCCAGATTATTTTACTCTGTATAGGCCCTTTAACGAACATAGCTAAGGCAATTCTTACGTGCCCGATTGAAATGAAGAAAGTCAAGGGGATTGTCCTGATGGGTGGCGCTTTTGAGGTCTACGGGAATGTGACGTTAAGCGCTGAATTTAATGTTTATGCAGATCCACATGCTGCACAAGTTGTCTTTGACTCTGGGATTCCAGTTACTATTGTGCCGTTAGATGTGACCCATCAGGTTCTGTTGAATGCTAGGCAATTTGAGGAACTGTGCGTTCGGCATGATGGGCAGTGGGGGCGATTTTTGTTGGATTGTACCAAGGTTTGTTTTGAATTTCATTGTCAGCATGAGGGCCTTGATGGTTTTTATCTACATGATCCGGTAGCAGTTGGATATTTAGAACATCCAGGTTTTTTTGATACTGTTCCAGCTTATGTGCAGGTAGAAACAACCAGTGGNTTGACACGTGGTCGAACGGTTGCTGATCTACGCTCGAGTCATATTGATGGGCCAGAGCCTAATGCGCAAGTGTGTGTTGGAATTAACACTGGTCAGTTTTTAGATTATTTTTTAGATCGTATTTTTGCATCTGCATAAAAGAGAGGCTAAATATGCAAAGTAAAATGATTCGTCTGGTTGTTGAGGTTTTTGCGGAATCTAATTTTAGAGGTAAGAGTAGTTTCATCGTTGAACCGATTAGACATACCAGGGAGATAGGTTTGCATGATCGAATTGCATCGCTCAGGGTGTATCGGGGACCACATTACTCCAATCCAAACTATAAAGTTATTTTGTATCAACATGTTGATTTTCAAGGTAAGAAAATTGGGCTTGGGCCAGGGTACTATCCGTACTTGAATGACACGGCCTACAATTTTAGTGATATGATTTCCTCCATCAATTTTGGTTCCATGACAACCCCTACAGGTCCTGAATGGGGAACAATTCCGGTTGTCGTCGAGTGTTATGAACATGTTAATTTCGAGGGACGTAAAATTACAATTTTAAGAGATGTTGCCAATTTGCGGGATGCCCAAGGTGGCACGTGGTTTGAAGACATGGTGTCTTCGATTCGTGTTTTTAAAGGACCTAATTTCCCTCCTACGCCGGTAGATATTATTTTTTATGAGCATCCTGAATTTGAAGGTGCGCAATTGCCGATACATATGTATCCTACTGATCGAGTAAAAGAGATATCGAATTTGCATTTACTCCCTCAAGATTTTGGTGATAGTGTCTCTGCTATAAAGATTCAGAGTTGGGCTTCATCCGGTGAGTTTACAGGCCTTGTTTTTGAGGATGAGTTTTTTGGTAATGATATGCGTCGAGAGTGGAGATGGGAAGATCCTAATGGTGGAGGATCTTGGTCTGAGCGTCAAGGCTACTTGGAAATGCGGGCAGAGCCAGGACAAGATCTATGGCACGGGAATAATGGTCGTGGAGGGAATATGGATGCCCCGCGTCTGTTAACTGAAGTATCAGGCGATTTTGCTATTGAGTGTCGAATCCCGGTCTCGGCGCAACTGAAGGAACATGGGGGACTGATTGTCTGGAAGCATCCGCATCGTTTTATACGACTTGAAAAAACTTCAGGACCTCATGGTTTTAGAGGTGATGTCCGTTTTGAACGTCATGTGAATGGTGTTTTCAATCTTATTGGTCGTGGACAGGATATGCAGAAGGTTCGAGAGCTGTTTCTGAGGTTGGAGCGTCGTGGAAACACGTTTTCCGGNTTTGCAAGTGAAGATGCTATCCATTGGAAGAGTTGTGGGCAAACAAATGTTGGTATGGGTGATCCANTNCGGGTTGGATTGCACGCGCTTTGTCCGGGGAATATACCTCCAACNTTGACTCGTTTTGATTACTTCCGTATTTTTAAGCGNCAGAGNGAGGCTGCGCAATANCTNGCGAGATTTCCTGCNTTAGTGGGACGGATTGATGATGANCATGCTAGGCGTAGAGAAGCAGAACAGCGTAGGCGAGCTATGCGAGATCTGGTTTAGTTTGGAAGAGGNGGGTTGAGTTTCTAAAACTTTGTGGNGTTTACAGGAATTGGTNCCATTAATAATTTAGTNATTTAATTTATCATAAGGGAGAAAGCAATGAAATTACTCAGTTACTTGGACAATGANGAAGTAAAACCAGGGNTATGTGACGGTGAAACCGTCTATGATATTTCTTCGGTTAGTGCTTCGATTTCTAATTTACTAGATACGTATGGTACTGATCTGCAGGTTATTGAGAAGGCTCGTGCTGCGGGTGATCTAACGGAAGTTGGACCAGTAAATAGTGTTCTGTTTAAACCGCCAGTTTATTATCCACGCAAATTGCTGTGTGTTGCTGGAAACTATGTGGCCCATATTGAAGAAGGGGGTGGGAAACTTCAACCAGAACATACACAGGCACCCTGGTTGTTCTGTGTTCCTCCAACCAGTGTGATGATAGGACATGGTGAGAAGATTCAACTTTTGCCTCAGGCACAAAAGATAGATTATGAAGGCGAGTTGGCTGTTGTTATCGGTCGTAAGGCTAAAAGTGTGGCCGCTAAAGACGCTGCTGATTACATTGTTGGATACACTATCTACAATGATGTTTCGGAACGAACACCTTTTATGATTGAGCATGTTGAAGAGAAACGACAGCTGTCGTTCTGGTATACCAAATCTTTTGATACATTCGGACCGAATGGGCCATTTTTAACCACCTCTGATGAGATTGCCGATCCACAGGATCTAACAATTCGGGTGAATGTTAACGGTGAAGAACGGCAGAATTGTAGCACCAACCAAATGATCTTTTCTGTGTATGAGCTGGTCGAGTTCCTGACTAGTTTTTTAACGCTTGAACCTGGCGATATTATCGCTACTGGTACACCTGCGGGGGTGGGTTCGGCAACCGGGTTTTTCCTGAAAGGTGGTGATACAGTACAGATTTCAATTGATGGGTTAGGAACCTTGGGGAATTCTGTTGTGCAGACTTAGATTTATTGCTATTAATGGTTGGGTTGATAACCTTAAACCACATGTTTTAGGAGAATTGTATGATTAAGCTAGGGACAATGTCGTTAAACGTTAGGAACACAACTGCGACTGAGTTTGCAGGAATTGTTTCTGATCTTGGATTGGACGTTATTGAGTTGCACTCGAGTGCGTTTGAATCGACAGATCTTGATTATCTCAGAGATCTGAAAATGGATTTGATGAAAAAAGGGCTTCCAATTGGTTACATTGGGATTAGCAACAATTTTGGTCGGCCTGTTGAGGAACATCCGGAGCAAATTTCTCTGATCAAGAAGTGGATTGATGTAGCTAGTTTTATGAGTTGTCCTATTGTACGTGTTTTTGCTGCTTACTTGCCGGAGGATTGCACCGACGAGGAAGCAATATGGCCTCCAATGATTTCAGGGTTTAAAGAGGTTGCTGAGTATGGCTATGAGAAAGGTATTCTGGTTGGATTACAGAACCATAATCATAATAATGTAACACGAACTGGAAATGATTTAATACGAGCCTTGCGTGAAACGGATCATCCTTATTTCACTCACATCCTTGATACGGGACAGTACGCAGGTTCGCCGGGAGCGAGTGGGCATCGGGGGACGTCTCATCCTAATTATGATTGTTACGATAGTATTACTAAGACTGCACCGTATGCTGTATATATTCGAGCTAAGTTTTACCAGATTGATAGTGGCGTCGAAGAGTGGCTGGATTATCCTCGCATCCTCGATATCCTGCGAGCACAGAACTATAATGGTTGTATTTCAATTGTTTACGAAGGGGAATCAGATCCTATAGAGTCGATGCGCAAGGCTGCTAGTTATCTGCGTTCTATTCTTTAAAGTGTCAATATTGAGGATTNNNTCATAGNAAGAGGGTGCCTGCTCCATACCAAGAAAGCTGATTATGAGAAGGTTTAAGGTCGCTCAAGTTGGTGTGGGCGGTAGAGGGAAGAATACATTAGNTGCTTTTCTAAAGTATGGAGATTCCGTCGTTGATATTACGGCAATTTGTGACACNGATAAAACGGATNTNCAAGAAACTGCGGATCAATTAAACATCTCGGCGTGTTTCTCAAATGTTGAAGATTTGATTNATNATGCTGATTTTNATGTTGCTTCTGTAACTACNCCGACGCCCGTTCGNCAAGAAGTNATNCTGCCCTTACTGGAGGCTGGTGTAGATGTTTTAGTGGATAAACCGTTTGCTGAGACNCTAGATCATGCTAAGGCAATTGTGGCATGTTCAGAGAAAAANGGAAAGTTAGTTGCNGTTGGGCANAATTTTCGTTACATGAGCGGTTTTGATTCTGCTAGNAAGTATTTAGCTGATTNNCCATTGGGAGCGCCTCGTCATTTGACACATATTTTACTCGGTCGGCGTTGGGACAAAGGNTGGCGGAATGATCGGGTTCGGCGTGTGATGGCGATTATGTCAATTCATTGGCTTGATGGATACCGGTGGATGTTGGATGATGTGCCGGAAACCGTGTATTGNCAGACCTCGAAATCTGAACTGATTCCTGGAATTGGCGAAACACATACCAGTTTGATTATTAAGTTTGGTACTGGTTGTGTTGTGTCTCTTACCGAAAGTTTTGGNAGCCATNATCACATGAACACTTTTCCTGTTTTGGACTGCGATAATGGTAGCTTGGTAATAACCAATGCAGAATTGNGTGCTTATCANGGCGATGCNCCTGAACCCGCCCGAAGAATTCCAACAGNCAATGTGCCNAAGGATGTNGCAACTTATATGTGTNTGNCGGATCTTCTTCAAGCTATTGATACGGATCAACTACCTCCAAATAGTGGTCAGGATAANCTCAGGAGNATTGCAATTATGGAAGCCGCATATCGGTCTGCGACTGAAAATCGNGTCATATACTGGGANGAGATGGGAGTTGAATANTTTATTATTTTTNAANCTNTAATTGGGAGAAACTGTTATGAAGACTGCACTTCATTCTGTGAGTTATGCTGGNTTCTGGAGTGGGCAAATACAGTTGACTTTGGAACAGTTTTTGGAGAAGGCTAGCAGTTTAGGCTATGAGGCTGTGATGTTGGTGGCAAAACGTCCGCATTTGTCACCGTTGGATGNAGGTTCTGANCGTCTCAATGAAATTCGAGATTTGCTTAGTCGTCATAATTTGCGATTGGCTTGTATTGCCGGTTACACTGATTTTTGCGCGGGCGTTGAGCACTCTGAGATTCCNCACCGTGAAATGCAGATTCTATATGTAGTGGAACTTGCTAAGATAGTATCCAATCTCGGTGGGAATTTAATACGTGTTTTTACTGGTTATGAGAGACCAGATNTATCATACGATCAGCAGTGGAATTGGTGCGTTGAGTCGCTGGCTGAGTGTGCGAGGCGGGCTGCTGACTGGGGAGTGACAATTGGTGTACAGAATCATCATGATATTGCCGCTCACCATGATAGTCTACATGATTTATTGATAGAGATTGACCATCCAAACTGTAAAGCAATGTTTGANGCTTGGTCCCCAGCNTTACAGGGAGTNGATCTCGTTTCGGCCGCTAAAAAAATGGCTCCTTTAACGGTACATACNACGGTTGCTGATTATGTAAATCGTCCTCGTTTTTGTTACCAATCTAGGTTGGTAAATTACAGAAAACAGCAGGATATTATTCGAGCTGTACCAATGGGAGAAGGTTTTATTGATTATTCAGGTTTCTTCAATACATTGAAAGCCAATGGTTACGATGGATATGTAGCTTACGAAATGTGTTCTGTTCTGGAAGGTGGAGGATCTGAAGAGAATTTGGATCGTTGTGCCAAGCAGTTCATAGATTACATGAAAGATTTCTAATAATAAGGAACAGTGGTTAGTTAGTTTTAAGGAAATGTATCAAACAGTTTTAAATTTTAGNGAATTATACGTAATTACTGCAACAAGGAAAAGACGCTTATGAGCACNCANAATTCTAAACCACTCATTTTAACAACAACAGTTGGTTCATATCCTGTGCCNGATTGGTTAATGGCATTGCCTAGTGAACANGGCCTTATGGATGCAACACGAGTGGTTGTTGATATCCAACGCCAGTTTGGAATNGATCTTCCNACTGATGGNGAGCTTTATCGTTTTGATATGAATCATCCAGATACCAATGGCATGATTGAATACTTTATTCGTCCACTNGGAGGAATACGTGGTGAAGTTGGTCGTCGGGATTGGNGGGCATTCTCGGAAANGCACTCTATGTCTTTCCGTTCTAAACCCGCGGGGGTTGTTGAAGAGAAGATAGGTGAAGGAAGCCTNAATTTGGTTGNTGATTGTGAGCGGTTGATAGCCATTGCNGGAGAAAATGTCAAATTCACTGTTACNAGCCCGTATATGCTGGCTAGNACNCTNTTGGACAATCATTATCACNATTTTGAGGAATTGTTGCTCGAATTGGCNCATGTNTTGGCCAGTCAGATTGCAGATTTGNATTGTCATTGTATCCAAATTGATGAAGCCAATATTCCGGGTAATCCTCAGGATGGAACAATTGCNGCAAAAGCAATCAACATTGTTCTGGANGCTGTTCAAGGTGAAAAAGCAGTTCATTTCTGTTTTGGAAATTATGGNGGACAGGTTATTCAAANAGGTANNTGGCTTGCATTGGTGNGTTTTTTAAACCAACTGCGTTGNGATCATCTGGTGTTGGAATTAGCCCATCGACCAGATGATGATTTGGANGCGCTAAAGGACATATCAACAGATATAAGGCTTGGGATTGGCGTGATTGATGTCAANATTAATCATGTTGAGACNGCGGATCAGGTTGCTATGCGCATAGAAAAAGCTGAAAAAAAATTAAGNCAAGGGCATGTTGGATGGATACATCCAGATTGNGGGTTCTGGATGCTNAAACGCTCAGTGGCAGATCGGAAAATGGAAGCATTGGTAGCAGGCAGAGACAAATANCTTGGTTTGTAGCGNCTTTTAATATTTACTTNCTGTCTTTGATAATGAGGACTGTNGCANAGANTCTGGCTATTGGGAACGAGAGTNNATTGGGAGATCTACTCAACGAGNTACTTGGGNNTNTCAAAATANCCTATCCTGNCCNGTTGATTATNTTNATGNATNTGTATTTTGCAAGAANTTCCTTCAAGTCCGATGGTGTATTCCTGAACGCTTTCAAGCGTGCTAATTTCCCCCTTGGTNCTTTCTCGCGTGAATAAGTTTGAGATTTATACTACCTGTTAGAGGANCGTATGNTGGTTTCTAATTGGCCTTTCGTNGCGGGATGTAGGCTTTNCTTNCATTNGNATNANTNCGAAAAGTATTCTTCANAAANGGGGCTGGNCCTGTNTNCAAGGAGGTTATTGCATCCNCATGTTTTTGGTAAGTTGTTTTGGTAACTCAAGTTAAGCNTCTGGAGTTGATNTNAGGATNGTGTTGATCATTTCTAGTTCATCGTTTGAAAAGACAGTAGCAGCAGCGACAANGTGCTCNCGNACTTGNTCTGGNTTTTTGGCTCCGACAAGTACGCATGAGATTGNNGGTAGCCGCAAAANCCATGCAATAGACAATTGAACTAGGTTAATTCCTTTTTGATGGGCAATTTGCTTTAGATCTTCTGCGATAGTCAGGTATTGAGCGAATAATTCGCCTTGAAATCTGTGATAATTTGATCTTTCATCGTCATCGGGAAACCGAAATCCGGGCTTATACCGCCCAGTAAGTAGCCCTTTGGCTAAGGGACTGTGGGCAAGGATACCTATGCCAGATTGTTCGCAGAAGTCGATATCCTCCGATTCAATTTCGCGGTCGAACATATTGTATCTTGGCTGATTTGACTCGAATTTTGCTGTTTGAAGCGCTTTGTTCATTTGATTAGCGTCAAAGTTAGACACACCAATAAAGCGTGTTTTTCCCTGTTTTCGCAAAAGTTGCATTGTTTCCATGCTTTCTTCAATTGGGTGTTCTGGGTTCCATCCATGGATTTGGTATAAATCTACGTAATCTACATCCAGCATTTTAAGGCTGTTTTCCATTGCGTTTATGATGCCGCTTTGGGAATAATTGCCACTGACTTTTGTTGCCAGAAAACAGCGATCTCGATAGCCTTCTTTGAGGGCTTTTCCAATTGTCTCCTCGCTTGTTCGGTAGGCTTGGGCTGTATCAAGGAGAGTTATACCATGATCGATAGCAGTGCGTACAATTTCAATGGCTACGTTTTCGCTAACTTGTCCCATGCCTCCGCCAATGGGCCATGCGCCAAAGCCGATGCATGACACTTCTGGGCCTTCTTTACCGAGTCGTCTTTTTTGCATGATNGATTTCCTCTCCTCCTAAATTTTGAGATTTTATATTATAATTATCTTTGGGTTTCCGAGTAAGTNCATTGNGNTTAACGANGATTTNTGCAANATGNAATNGTNGGTGAATCCCGTTGTNCTAGNTTNAGTGTATATTATTACTAGTCATCATGTATGTCAATGNCTGAATTGTCGNTTTTTTGTCTGCATAGTCAATTNGTTCATAAATAGAGATTGGAAAATTTGTGTTTAACTAACATNATATNTTGTNATGANTTTGAAGTGGGGATTGGGGAGAAACTAACTTAACTTATGTNTTCCGTTGTGNATAAAGNTTTGCAAGAAGCTANGGCTTTTTACAAAACTGGTCAGATTGATGAAACCGAGCGAATTTGTCAAGAAATACTACATTCTGATCCTGATAGCGTCGATGCCCTTCATCTTCTGGGTGTGGTTGCTTATCGGGTTGGGAAATATGATGTTGCGGTTGATTTAATAACTCAGGCTATAGAAATCGATTCTGGACAAGCTATATTCTTTAATAGTTTGGGTTTGGGCTTGAAGGAACAGNTTAGATTAGAAGAAGCTNTTGAAGCGTATCNNCGTGCNCTAGAAATCAATCCTGACTATAGTGAAGCTTGTAATAATCTGGGTACTGTTTTACAGAGNCAAGAAGACTTTGANCAAGCTATTGCATTATACCGNCATGCAGTNNNNATNAANCCCNNATATTGTGANGCATATAATAATCTTGGCCTNTTGTTTCAGGAGCANGGNCGGTTGAAAGAGGGNATTGAAGCTTACAAGTGTGCATTGAAAATACATCCTCAATTTGCGAATGCNCATAGTAATCTGGCAAAAACNCTGTTTCTTCAAGGTGATTTTAGGAACGCTTGGAAAGAGTATGAATGGCGTTGGGAATGTAGNGGGATCAGTTTCTCCCTCAATAAGCGACACTTTCCCCAATCTCTTTGGGACGGTTCAAATCTGAGTCGAAGAACTATTCTCGTTTGGNCGGAACAAGGAATTGGTGATGAAATTATGTTCTCCAGTATGCTTCCGAATCTCTTAAGAATGAATTCAAATGTCATTGTTGAGTGTGACAAACGGCTAGTTCCCCTTTTTCAACGATCTTTTCCGGATGTTCAGTTTGTCCCACGAGAAGATCCAACCAATCCGAAANTATTGGATACGACCATTATTGATTACCAGATTCCAATGGGGAGTTTAGGACAATGGNTNAGAGTANATGAGGATGCTTTTCTGCCNANACAAGAATCGTATTTGCAGGCTTGTCCGAATAAAACTCGTCAAATNCAAAAAAAATATCGGGANTTGGCAGATGATAAGTTGTTGGTTGGTATTTCATGGAAGAGTACTGGTATAGATAAAAAAAGAGCTCATACAAAGAATGNGCCTTTGNAATACTGGATACCCATTTTGTCGCGACAGGATTGTTATTTTATTAGTCTGCAATACGGTGATATCAGGGAAGATATTGAGGAACATACATCTGCGTTTGGTTGTCCAATATATNTAGATGAAGAGATAGATTCATTGGAAAATCTAGATGATTTTGCTGCCCAAGTATCGGCGTTGGATTTAATTATTTCCACCTCAAATGCAACGGTACATGTGGCAGGAGGGTTGGGCAAAAGGGTTTGGGTNTTGTTGTCATCTCGTCCGGATTGGCGATGGATGTTAGNNAGGGATGACTCGCTGTGGTATCAGACGGTGAGATTGTTTAGGCAAGAAAAGTTGNGGGATTTGGAAAGNNTGCTCCAACGTGTTANTTTTNCNTTGGGAAAAGATTGTAGNTTGTNCAACTGAAGTCTCTTATTTTCTAGGANGNTTAGGTTGCAAGAGATGGTGTAGGAGATGATTTTTTNTGTGTAGGGAAAAAAGCTGAGTATAGACAGGNTTAATAATCATGGTTCGACAACCTTNAGCCTTAATCCAACGGGCCGAAATTGATGAGAAATTACGCAAGGCNGTGGATCTGCATCGGTCTGGTCAACTAGAACGGGCCGAGCAGATATATCGGGAAATATTGTGTGATNNCCCNAAGCATGCTGATGCTCTNCACCTCNTNGGTGTNGTTGCTTATCAAGTTGGGAAATGTGCAGTTGCAGTTGATTTAGTATCTCAGGCTATAGAGATTGACCCGAANCANTCCTCGTATTTCAATAATTTNGGTAATGCCTTCAAAAAACTTGGTAATTTGGGAGAATCAACNCAAGCCTATTATAGAGCTATTGAAATCGAACCGGATTACGCCGAAGCCTATAATAATCTGGGTAATGTTTTAGCGGAACAGGACAGATTGGAAGAGTCCATTAGNGCTTATCATNGNGCGNTGGAGATTGATCCAGAATATAGCGAGGCTTATAATAATTTGGGAGTAACGCTTAGAGCTCAGGGGAGCTTGGAGGAATCAGTTCTAGCTTATCGTCAAGCGGTTCAGATTGATCCGAAATTTTCTAATGCTTATTACAATCTAGGCTGTTTGCTGCAGGAAACAGGAGAGTTGGAGGACTCAATTCGAGCCTATTGTAAGGTATTGAAGATAAATCCAGAGTATATGGAAGTCTATAATAATCTGGGTTTGGCTCTGAGAAAACAGGACAGATTAGAAGAGTCGGTCCAGGTTTATCGACAAGCTATCGAGATCAAGCCAGATTACGTCGAAGCCTATAATAATCTGGGTAATATCTTGGCGGAACAGGATAGGTTAGCAGAGTCGATTGATGCTTATCGTCAGGCACTAAAGATAAATTCGGACTATAGTGAGGCTTATAACAATCTAGGTAGCGCTCTTCAATTAAACACGGATTTTAAGGCTGCTAAGCGAGCCTATTGCAAAGTTTTAGAGATGCAGCCACAATTTGCGGCTGCCCATAAAAATCTTGGATTACTGTCGTTGCTGATGGGTGATTTCCAGAATGGATGGAGGGAATATGAGTGGAGATGGCAGTGTGACGATTTTGCTTCCAAGAGACATCGTTTTCCTCAACCTTTCTGGGATGGGTCAAGTCTGAATCAAAAGACAATCCTTGTTTGGACAGAACAGGGAGTTGGTGATGAAATTATGTTCTCCAGTATGCTTCCTACCCTCTTGAAAATTGATGTGAGAGTGATCGTTGAGTGCACCCGTCGTTTGATCCCCCTTTTTCAACGTGCTTTTCCTGGAGTCCGATTTATTCCTCGGGAAAATCCGGTAAATCGACAGTTACTTGACATGGCTATTGATTGCCAAATTCCGATGCTTAGTTTGGGGAANTGGNTTAGGCCTAGTGNAGAAAGNTTTCCTTNGGATCAAGAGTCNTATTTATTCTCTTGCGTGGAAAAAACCAAACNANTGAGACAGAAATATCAGCTGNTAGCAGGNNGTAGACTATTGGTTGGTATTTCGTGGAAGAGCACTGGNAGTGATCGAAGAAGAAGTAGATCGAAAAGTACTGCNNTGGAGTCTTGGACGTCAATTTTGTCACGGCAGGATTGCTTTTTCCTGAATTTGCAATATGGTGATGTCAAACGAGAAATCGAAGAATTTAAGTCGAAAACGGATCTGAGAATTTATTATGATGAAGAGATAGATTCGCTAAAAAATTTAGACGATTTTGCTGCGCAGGTGTCGGCGTTAGACCTCATTATCTCGACATCGAATACAACGGTACATATAGCAGGTGGATTGGGGAAAATCGTGTGGACACTATTACCTAATCCACCAGATTGGAAGTGGATGTTGGAGGGAAAGGATTCGGTATGGTACCCAGCGATGAGATTGTTTCGACAGGATAAAATTGGAGATTGGTCAGGTGTCTTTCGATCTGTAGCGTTGGAACTAGATATTTTTTGTCGTGGGATGGTCTCTGATGAAAGTCCTTGACACGTTTGACCAATTTTATGGGTCTATTTATCATGATCGCTGGTCGAGTTTGAGGTCGGCGTTGGTTGAAAAACCTGCTCAAGTTAAGAGGTTCAATCTGTTTTTGGGAAATTCTTACTCAAAGGTTTCTGATCCTGTTGCGAGTTGGGCCTTAAACTGTTTTAGTGTGGAACGAACGTTCAGTCCGCAAGTGCAGGCCTGTGGCTTAATGGATTTTTTCGTCATGGATCTAGCGTCTTTTGTGGTTGCGAATGTCTTAGAGGTTCAAGAAAATGATAGGGTTTTGGATATGTGTGCAGCTCCGGGTGGTAAGGCATTGATACTAGCGGAGAAACTAGGACCAAATAGTCAGTTAGTATTGAACGAGTTGTCCAAGACCCGCTTTCATCGTCTGAAAAAGGTGTTGGAGTCTTATGTTCCTCAAGATGTTTTAGAACGGATTTCTTTTCGTTCGTATGACGCGACCAAATGGGGGATCTATGAGATAGGGGCTTATGACCGGATACTTGTTGATGCACCTTGTTCAGCTGAGGCGCATCTGCTCCGTAATCTATCGGAAATGCAGAAGTGGTCACCCAAGAGGAGCAAGAGGTTAGCACAAAGACAATATGCTTTACTATGCTCAGCCTTACTAGCTGCGCGTCCTGAATCAAGGATCGTCTATTCCACATGTAGCATATCTCCTTTGGAAAACGATGGGGTTTTGAACAAACTGAAGAGCAAGAAAGGAGATCTCTTCGAATTTGAAGTGCCTGCATCACCTTTGGGAGAAAGAACCGAGTTTGGATGGCAGATTTTGCCTGATCAGCATCAATGGGGACCGATGTATTTTTCAACCCTGAGAAAACTGGGGCATTGAGTTAAAATTTTGCATAGTTAGTGTGATTTAAAGCTTATTTGCATAGGTGTAAGTTATATGAAGCGGTAAACTGTTTTCGGTTCGGTGTTTTTTGACATTATTGAAGGCCCAATTTTGACGACTATATGATTTAGGGAGTTTCGCTATGAATCAACATTATTTCAAGAATAATCAAATTGTAACAGATCGTCATATCAGTTTTTTTCAAACCTTTGGTTACCTAGCTTTCCCAGGTTTGATTAGGGATTGTATTGATGATATTATTGAGGCTTTTGAAGAAGTTTGGCAGCAGCAAGGGCATACTCATAGTGGTGTGCCTCACGATGGTTCTAAGCGATCTTGCATAGTTCCCTTTCCTGATCAGCACCCCCGTTTGTGTCAACTTCTTGATGATCCGCGAATTGATGCAATTGCTTCGACTTTGTTAGGTGATGACTACAATTTTATGCCGAGTGATGGAAATTACTATGCTGGTAACACGGGTTGGCATTCAGATGGTGGCAACAGTGATATTCTCCATATTAAGATTGCTTATTACCTCGATCCTCTGTCTCGTGAGACTGGATCGGTGAGAGTTATCCCAGGAAGCCATCATTTTGGCGATCAGTATGCAGATTCATTAAGCAAAGATTTGGGAAATAGTCAGGGGGTATGGGAGATTGATGGGAGTCAAGTACCCGCTCAGGCACTTGAAACAGAACCTGGTGACGTAGTGGTGTTCAATCATAAGACTAAGCATGCTTCCTTCGGCGGTGGCGGTTGGCGGAGGATGTTTACCATGAATTTATGTCAGCGTTATCCTGAATCCCGTGTTCAGGAACTTCGGGACTATTTGAACGGCGTAGCCAGATTTTGGGTTGATCGTGCTTACGGCCAGATTATGATGGAAACGGCTGGTTCAAAACGAATGCGGCATCTAGAACAAGTGATGGCCAACGATGGCCATATTGCTGAACTGTCGNGTCAAGCCAGAGAAGANATGGATGAACCATCGCGTGGATAAAGGGGGAGATATTNNTGTGTTTNTAGTTGTNGCAATTTTAGATTTACATTCTGTTGGTGTTGAAAGGTGTGANAAGATAATATTTAGGAGAATAGAGGATGCGTTTAGAAGATAAAGTGGCAATTATTACTGGATCTGGATCAGGGATTGGAAGAGCTGCAGCGGGACTTTTCGCTGAAGAGGGAGCAAAGGTCGTTGTGGCAGACATCAATCTTGAAAGTGCTCATCAAACGGTACAGGGTATTCAGAGTGCTGGTGGGGAAGCGATTTCNGTTGAAGCTGATGTTTCCAAGGAAGAAGATAGTCGTANAATAGCGGATCTTACCTACAGTGAATATGGTAAAATCGATATTCTTGTCAATAATGCTGCAGCCTTTGTCTTTGGCAGAGTCGAAGATGCGACTTCAGAAGATTGGGATCGTNTTTTTAGTGTTAACGTAAANGGGCCTGCTTTTTGTGTGAAATCGGTGATTCCGGCGATGAAGNAAANTGGGAGTGGTGCAATAGTTAATATTGGGTCTATCAGCTCANTGATTGCTCAACCNGATTATGTGCCTTACAATACATCGAAATCAGCTATTTTGAATTTTACTAGATGTCTGGCTATGGATCTGGCTCCNTTNAATATCCGTGTTAACACTGTNTGTCCAGGAGTTACTCATACTCCNGCGCTTGAAAAGGTTATGCAGGAGGAAGGAATAACATTGGAAGAGGTAAATGCACGTTTGAATCAACCATGTTTATTGAAACGGNTGGGACAACCTCNTGAGATTGCTCATGGTATTTTGTTTTTGGCTTCTGATGATGCGTCNTTTGTCACTGGGACATCTTTGCTTGTAGATGGCGGATATACTGCACAATAACCTGATTATTGTAGTAGGAATTATCTTTGAGTATAGACATTTGGAGAGGTNATTTATGAAAATTACTGGAATTGAACAATTTTTCCCACGTCCACGTATACGGTTAGTCAAAATTANCACTGATAACGGTTTGGTTGGTTGGGGAGAGACCACTCTTGAGGGNAAACCGAAAAGTACCGTTGCTGCCGTCGAAGAACTATCGGATTATCTGNTTGGGAAAGATCCTCTCCGAATAGANCATCATTGGCAACATATTTACCGATCTGCCTTCTTTCGGGGAGGAAATGTGCTGATGACAGCGCTTTCAGGGATTGATCAGGCCTTGTGGGACATTGCAGGNAAATATTATGAAGTACCTGTGTACCAGCTGCTTGGTGGTNCAGTTCGAGATCGAATTCGTGTTTATGCNCATTGGGGAATTNGTAGCTTGACAGATGAAGGCAAATCGTCGGCTAAAGATCGACTTGAATGGNTACAAAANACNGGTGGGTACACTGCATTCAAGTCTGGACCGGGTGGGAAATGGCGTGCTCATGAAGCTCCTTCCGTCATNGATGGTTTTGTCGAACGTGCTTACTTNATGCGTGAATGGGTTGGGCTGGATGTTGAGCTGGCNTTTGATTTTCATGGCAAAATGACTCCNGCNCTTGCGATCGAAATTTGTCATGAACTACAGGGCATGCGACCGATGTTTGTTGAAGAACCCGTTCCACAAGAAAATGTTGAGGCTCTGAAACTTGTTTCCGATCATGTTACGTTCCCTATTGCNACTGGTGAAAGGNTGTTAACCCGTTGGGGATTTCGAGAGATTTTTGAGAANCAGGCNGTAGCTTATATTCAACCTGATATTTCTCATGTCGGTGGTATTACGGAACTCAAGAAAGTNGCAAATATGGGNGAAGTTTACTATATACATATAATGCCGCATTGTGCCATNGGNCCTGTAGCGTTTTCTGCTTCTTTGCATGTGGATGCTGCCGTGCCNAATTTCTTAATTCAGGAACAGGTTGATTCAGGATTNGGTGCTGGTCTCTTTAAAGNAAATTGGANGGTTACAGATGGCCATATTGATTTGCCAACTAAACCCGGCCTCGGATTTGAAATTGATGAAACAGAAGCTGAGCAGGACTGTGGTATTTATCAAGAAGAACTTGGTGGCGAATTTTACTATGACTCGGATGGAAGTGTTGCTGATTGGTAAAGTGAGTGAAGGAAGTATGAAGGTGAGTATGCTAAATTATTAAAACCATGAGAAAGCTCGGTCACAAGGCAAGCATCGCGTTTTAAGATCGTGTTGGTTAGAGAGCATGGCATCGCAAGTTTTCTCTTTGGTGGTAAATAATTGATCGGGCCGCTTGGTATGTTGCTATCAAAATGTTATGGTATGATTTTGATTCAATGGGCTTGGAATATCGGTTTACTTCGTATTATCCTCATGGTCTTATAGTTGTTGGTGTTGTTTACAGGAAGTATTGGATATCATTTGTTAATTGGTGGTCGGTCATATTTAGGGATTTCATATCTCTGATTTATGAAGCGTCATATGCTGTGAAAGATCCAAGACCGAGTTCCTATTCGGGCTGNGCGTGGGCAAAAATCAACTTCTATCGTTGGGGATTCTAACTTCAGTGTACTGTTTTAGGGGATTGTCGACAAAGTCTAACCCCATCAGCTTTGATCGCGGGAAAAAACAATACAAGTTTTTCAATATGATGGACAAGCTGTGTCAAAAACCGCGAAAAACGTAATCTTGTTTGGAGCCTGAAGACAAGATTGAGAAGATAGATCGACATGCGTGAGAGGTTTGAGTACAAGCTTAAATAGGATCCATGATGACAGTCGGTTCAGCCTGTTGAATCTGTGGGTTGTACCGCTGTTTTTTTAATTTAAAGAGGGGAAGTTAATGTTCAATCAGGCTTTAAATGAAGTTGGGTGTTCGTCTCAAGCCAGTATTGGTAGTCAGCCAAACGTTGTATTTGTGATTACTGATGATCAGGGATATGGTGATTTGGGTTGTTATGGGAACCCAATTATTCAAACCCCAAACTTGGATCGGTTACATAGCCAAAGTCTACGCTTGACTAATTTGCATGTTGGTCCAACTTGTGCCCCTACCCGGGCTGGGATTATGACTGGTCGTTACTGCAATTGTACTGGTGTTTGGCATACTATTGGGGGGCGTTCACTTCTACGTCATAGTGAAGTGACAATGGCTGACGTTTTTCGTTCTAATGGTTATAGAACAGGCATGTTCGGTAAATGGCATTTGGGCGATAATTATCCATTTCGACCACATAATCGGGGATTTGAAGAGGCTCTTTACCACGGTGGAGGTGGGATCAGTCAAACACCAGATTATTGGGGCAATGATTACTTTGATGATACTTTTTTTCGGAATGGGGTAGAAGAATCTTTTGAAGGTTACTGTACTGATGTTTGGTTTGATGAAGCCATGAAATTTATTGAACAAAACAAGGATCATCCATTTTTTTGCTATTTGCCGACTAATGCTCCTCACGGTCCGTTTCGTGTTCCAAATTCTTATAGTGAACTTTATCGTGGACAGGTCCCTGACTCTCGAGCCAATTTTTACGGGATGATTACTAATATTGACGAAAATATGGCACGATTGCGAACTAGGCTGAAGAATCTTGGTATTGAAGATAATACGATTCTGATTTTTATGACTGACAATGGTTCAGCTGCCGGTTGTGAATTGGATCGGGATCAATATGTGTTAGATGGTTTTAACGCTGGGATGCGTGGTATGAAGGGATCGGCATATGAAGGTGGACATCGTGTGCCGTTTTTTATGCATTGGCCCGATGCTGGGTTTACAGAGGGTCGGGATGTTGATCAATTAGCTGCTAACATAGATTTGTTACCGACACTTATAGAGTTGTGCCAATTGCAGGTAGCAGAAGATTGTCAGTTTCATGGTATTAGCTTGGTTCCTTTGTTTCATGGTGAAACTGGAGAATGGCCGGATAGGGTGGTTGTCACGGATTCTCAACGTGTTGAACATCCGATTAAGTGGAAGCAAAGCGCGACCATGACCCAACGTTGGCGGTTGATTAATGGTGTTGAACTTTATGACATTTTGTTTGATCCAGAGCAAAGGGATGATGTTTCTATTGATCAGCCGGACCTAGTTGATCAACTTCGTGAACATTATGAAAGATGGTGGGAGTTAGTCTCACCTCGTTTTGATGAAGACTGTCCAATTATAATCGGCAGTCAGAATGAAAAGGTTTCGTTGCTAACCAGTCATGATTGGCATGGCGAGGCCCATGCTTGGAATCAAGGACAAATACGTCATGGATTAGAGTGCAATGGATACTGGGCAGTTGAAATCGCGGAGGATGGTGAGTATATCTTTGAACTCAGACGATGGCCGAAAGAAGAGGATAGACGTATTACGGAAGGAATTGAAGGAGAAATAATTGATTTGTATAATGGGGGCAAGGCTCTTAGCCTAAAAAAAGCTCGGATCCGAATTGGTGATCAGGAACAAGTCAAGGCCATCTCCGCTGATGCTAAGGGAATAAAATTCACCTTTGCTCTGAAGGCAGGCGAAACTCGTTTACAGACTTTTCTAACGGATGAAGATGGTTTTACTCTTGGTGCTTACTATGTGTATGCTAGTCAAGCTCAATAAAGTCTAACTGTAATATATCATCAATTTGTTTCGCGTAGAATTTAAGAGCGTTGGGATTAGCATTTATTTCTCGATTTTGGGGCGAGATCGAGTGTTACTTGGGCCATCTATCAATAATGATCAACTGTCGGCTTTTAAGAGTTTATATACTTACGTTAGAAAAAGTGTAACAGAAGTATTTGAGTCCTGTTTTGTTAGACAAGATGTTTATTAAATTAATGGGGATTTGAGATGACGCGTGATGAGTTTGACGAGCATGTTTTGCGTATCCAGTTAGATGGTTATACGGTTCTACCGGGTTTGCTCACTTCAGATGAATGTGAGCAAGCTCAAAAAGAACTTGATGGGTTGTCTGAAAAGAATGTATGGCTGGGAAACCTGTTTAATAAGGCTCGGGTTTTTGAGAGAGTCTATCAGATTTCGTCGTTGTTGGAGGTCATTCGGTATTTTTTGGGGCAGGATGCCGTCCTCAGTGGCGTTTATGGTAGTATCCTCCATTCTGGTACAGGAGGAGGGGGGCTTCATTCTGATGGATCGATAACGGGTCCTAACCGATTAGATTCACTCGCACCCGCTGATAAAAACCTCCGGATTACCAGTCATGTCTTAGGGTTTAACGTTATTTTCTGTATCAGTGATTTTACAAAAACTAACGGTGCGACCCGGGTTGTNCCTGGTAGTTATAAATATCANGCATTGAGTATACCTCCNTCGCCAATTTATGGTGAAAGAATCGTTGAAGCNGAACGAGGATCGACACTAATCTTTAATATTAACACTTGGCATGGCGCTTCTGAGAACTCTACCAATGAAGCTCGGTATGCGCTTCTTACTCCTTGGCGGAGACAATGGTTGCGTAGCGAATCTGAACTATCGCGCATTGTCGAATCGAAAGTTTTAGATCGAGCGGGTGAAGAAGGCAAACGAGTGTTTGGTCTGAGTGCTTTGTCTCCGTATTTAGATCTATCTCAATGGGATAGAGAGAATGGTTGTCCTAAGTCGGAATGGTCGCATTTGCAACGTGGTTGAGCGAATCAGATTAGGGATTTAGAATGGTTAGGATNGACAGGAATTTATGTGCCCCGCTGGNAAAAAAGCGNTCAATGTTTACTNTAGGGTTGATGATTTTAGTTTGGGGATGTCACTGGTTGCATGCCGCTACAGTTTCTGTGCCGGAAGAGCAACCGACTATACAGGCTGGAATTGAAGCAACTGTTGATGGTGATACTGTTCTAGTGTCTAGTGGTACGTATACCGGAACTGGGAACGTCAATTTAGATTTTAAAGGAAAGACCATCACCGTTAAATCTGTTAATGGAGCTTCAACCGCCATTATCGATTGTCAAAATCAAAATATAAGAGGAGTTTATTTTCATAGTGGAGAGACATTCTCGTCTATCTTAGATGGATTTACGATAACTGGAGGCAAAGCAACAGGTGTATGGCCCAATAATATTGGAGGTGGGATCTATTGCAACAAATCTTCTCCGACTATCATCAATTGCATTATCATAGGCAATCAAGCTAGCAATGGAGGTGGAATCCTTTGTGCCGAGTCGTCCCCTGATGTGGTTAATTGTATTATTACCAAAAATCAGGCACAGAAGAATGGAGGAGGGATTTATTGTTCCAATAATTCATCTTCGCGTTTTATTAATTGNACTATTACCAACAATCAGTCGNAGGCTGGTGGTGGAATTTATGGTTTCAATAATTTGTCTCTTACTCTCATCAACACCATCGTTTGGGCAGATAGCCCACAG
This sequence comes from Candidatus Poribacteria bacterium, assembly GCA_002729415.1. Taxonomy (GTDB): domain Bacteria; phylum Poribacteria; class WGA-4E; order WGA-4E; family UBA9662; genus UBA9662. The sequence goes on from PBXZ01000057.1 coordinate 24,222, forward strand.
GCAATNTATTTTAGTGATTCTGGTATNCCCAACGAAATTGCTGTTTCCTATTCCTGTGTGCAAGATGGTCAGGCTGGAATTGTTACTAATGATAATGGGATAATTAATTGGGGNAATGGCAATATCGTTGGGGATCCAATTTTTGTAGATGCCAATGCAGGGGATTATCATCTTAGAGATAATAGCCTCTGTATAGGTGTTGGTACCATAACAAATGCACCCAAAACAGATATTGAAGGTAATTCCCGTCCTGATCCCGCTGATTCCAATCCGGATGTGGGCGCCTATGAAAATTCGCGTTCTACACCAACAGATATTANTCCTCCTGTAGTTGCTGTAGTTACTTCTCCCACGAGAAATGGTATTTATAAAGAGCCAGATANCATAGCAATTACAATTATCTTCAGCGAAAGTGTCATCGTTGTAAAAACACCACAACTCATTCTAGAGACTGGGGAAAAGGATGCATTGGTCGATTATTCTAGTGGTAGTGGTACAGATACTTTGACCTTTGCTTATACAGTTGCTGCTGGTCAGAATAGTAGTGATTTGAGCTACAGCGCTGATAATGCGTTGATTTTGAACGAGGGCCAGATTGAGGATGCGGCAGGAAACAGTGCCATTTTGATCTTACCGGTGCCTGGAAATACAAATTCATTGTCGTTTAAAAAGGGATTAGTCATAGATACCTCCCCGCCTGCTATACCAGTAGAATTGGTAGCAATAGGTAGCAATGGTCAGGTGAGGTTGATCTGGTCAGCTAACAATGAGGATGATCTTTCCGCTTATCATATATATGGGGGTAGCGGCAGTGATTTAATACCCTTTCTGGCAAGGGTTGCCGTTGGTACAGAAAAGTATACTCACCTTGGTTTAGATAACGGCGCAACTTATTATTATCAGATTTCGGCTTTAGACAATGTTGGCAATGAGAGTGATAGAGCTAGTCACGTGTCAGCATTACCACAGTCCAACAAAATCCGTGTGCCGCAAGATCAGTCGAATATTCAAGCTGGAATTGATGCGGCAGTTGANGGGGAGACTGTTTTGGTGTCTGACGGGACATATGCGGGAATAGGGAATGTCAATCTGGATTTCAAGGGCAAGATGATAACNGTAAAGTCTGTTAATGGAGCAGGCGCGACCATTATAGATTGTCAAGGCCAGTATACGCGAGGTTTTTATTTTCGAAATAGAGAGACGCCGTTATCAGTTTTGGATGGTTTTACTATCACTAGAGGGAATGCGATAGGTGTGTGGCCGAACAATGTAGGTGGTGGGATCTATTTCAATAATTCGTCACCCACAATTGCAAACTGTATCATTGTCAATAATCGGGCTAGTAATGGTGCTGGGATTCTTTGTGGGGCTTCTTCTCCTAAAATCGTTAATTGTATTATTACTGACAATCAATCTGATAAAAATGGTGGTGGTGTTTTTTGCTCGGCTAATTCTTCTCCTGATATCATCAACTGTAAGATCATTGGTAATCAATCGGTAGAAAGTGGCGGTGGGATCTATTGCAATGATTCGTCACCGACGATTACCAACTGTGTCATTGTCAACAGCCAAGCTCAAAGTGGTAGTGGGATATTTTGTGCCTCTTCTTCTCCCCGTTTGATCAACTGTACGTTTACTAGTAATCAGGCTGAAAATGGCGGTGGCGTTTTTTGTTCGGCTGGTTCCTCTCCTGCTGTTGTTAATACTATCTTCTGGGAAAATAGTCCGCAAGAAATCTATTTTGGGATTGGTAAGCCTAATACAATCAACATCTCTTTCTCCGATGTTCAGGGTGGTGAATTGGGGATTGTGACCAATGATAATGGTATCGTTAACTGGGGGGATGGCAATATTAGGCTTAGNNCATCAGTACCTGATGTTGATCCTCTGTTTGTTGATCCTGTCAGTGGAGACTATCATCTCAGGGATAATAGTCTCTGCATTGGAGCAGGCACTGTCGAAGAAGTGCCTCAAACTGATATTGAAGGTAATTACAGAGGGTCGCCTCCCGATATAGGTGCCTATGAAAATCCACTCAATGTCAAAGTGTTCATGATTATCCGTGTCCCACAAGATCAGCTGAAAATCCAAACTGCAATTGATTTGACTGTTAATGGTGATGTGGTTCTTGTTGATGTTGGAACGTACAAAGGACCTGGTAATGTCGGCCTAGATTTTTTGGGAAAGGCAATCACCGTTAGATCTGTTAGTGGAGCGGTATCTACAATCATCGATTGCCAAGGTCAGGATGTCAGGGGAGTTTACTTCCGAAATGGAGAGGAAAAATCTTCTATTCTGGAAGGGTTTACTATAGTGAAGGGAGGCGGGATATTTTGCGATAATTCATCTCCTCTTATTATTAGCTGTCGGATTACTGGTAATACGACTCAAATGGGTGGTAGTGGGATATTTTGCCAAAACGGTTCATCGCCCATTGTTAAAAATTGTGTCATTACTGGTAATCAGTCATCGGGTAGTGGCGGTGGTGTTTTTTGCTCGAATGGGTCTTCTCCGATTATTACCGGATGTACGATTTCAAATAATCGGGCTCAAAGTGGCGGTGGGATCTTTTGTTACGACAAATCCGATCCTAACATCACTGATTGCATTATTACCAATAATCAATCGGTTCGTAATGGCGGTGGGATTTATTGTAAAAATTCATCTCCATTTATTGACAATTGTACTATCGCTGATAATCAGGCCATCGCAGATGATGGTGGTGGGATCCTTTGTAAATCCAAATCTTCTCCCCATATTACCAACTGTATTATTACTACTAATCGAGCGCTAAATGGTAGTGGGATTTTGTGTCATAATAGTTCCGACCCGACTGTCATCAACTGTCTTATTGTTAATAATAGAGCGCAAATTGGAGGTGGAGGAGTGTTATGTGATGTCAATTCTTCACCAACTTTTATTAATTGTACGGTTGTTGGTAATCAAGCTGAGAAGGGGGGAGGTGTCTATTCTCAAAACAACTCTTCACCAACTGTTATCAATACTATCTTTTGGGCAGATAGCCCGCAGGAAATTTATTTTGGGATAGGAAGACCGAGTACCATCAGTATTTCCTATTCCGATGTTCAAGGTGGGGAAGCCGGGGTTGTTACTAATGACAACGGTGTTGTCAACTGGGGAGATGGAAATATTAGAACTAGTTCGGTGATTCCTGATTCCGATCCGCTTTTTGTTGATACTATTAATGGGGATTATCATTTGTTGGATGATAGTCTTTGCATTGGTATGGGAACGGTTGTCGATGTTTCTAACGATATTGAAGGTAATGTTCGAGGAATTCCTCCGGACATTGGTGCCTATGAAAATGCCTTGAATACTAGATTAGTGACAACTATCCGTGTTCCTCAAGACAAATCGACAATACAAGCTGGGATTAATGCTGCTACTAGGGGGGATACGGTATTGGTGGCCGATGGTGTCTATACTGGGAAGAGTAATGTTAGTCTGGACTTCATTGGGAAATCAATTACCGTTAAATCTGTTAACGGAGCCTCATCTACAATCATCGACTGTCAAGGTCAGAATACCAGAGGTTTCTATTTCCGAAACGGAGAAACAGAGATTTCTGTTCTAGATGGATTCACTGTAACCAATGGTAACGGGGTTTATTGCAATAATTCGTCGCCAACCATTGTCAATTGTACTATGACTNACAACCAGGCTCAAAATGGTGCTGGCATTGTTTGCTATNGTAATTCCTCTCCAACGATTATCAATTGCGTTCTTACTAACAACCNGGCTCAAAATGGTGCTGGNGTTTATTGTGAAAACTCTTCTCCTAATNTTACTAATTGCACTATTGCTGGTAACCNTGCTGATTCTAACGGNGGAGGTGTTTTCTGTAATAATTCGGCACTGACTGTNATCAACTGCACCATAACTGAGAATCAGGCAAAAAGTGGTGGNGGAATCTATGGTATCAGTAATGTTTTGCTGACTGTTATCAATACCATCCTTTGGGGTGATAGCTCACAGGAAATGTTCTTGGGTGTCGGTAGGCCGAGCGCAATCAATATTGCCTACTCAAATGTCCAAGATGGTCAATTNGGTATTGTAATTGAAGGCAATAGTACAGTTAATTGGGGAGATGGTAACATTGACGTTGATCCGCTTTTTGTGGACGCGGTTGTTGGGGATTATCTTCTTATGAATGACAGTTTCTGTATCGGTGCGGGAACGAATATAGGTACACCATTAAATGATATTTTAGGTAACCCTAGAGGTGCTTCACCAGATATCGGTGCTTATGAAAACCCGCTTGATTTTAAACTGACAGCACCGATCCGTATTCCACAGGATCAGCCGACAATCCAAGCAGGAATTGACAAAGCTATTGATGGAGATACTGTGTTGGTAGCTGATGGTATGTATACGGGTCTTGGTAATGCCAATCTGGATCTTAAAGGAAAAGCAATTACAGTTAGGTCTATTAATGGAGCAACTTCCACAATTATCGATTGTCAAGGTCAGGATGCTGGAGGATTCTATTTTCGAAGTAGCGAGACACAAGCCTCTGTTTTGGATGGATTCACCATAACCAATGGTAGTGGAATTTATTGCAATAACTCGTCACCGACAATTACCAACTGTATTATGATTGATAATCAGAATATTAATGGAGGAGGGGTTTTTTGTGGTAACAATTCTTCTCCTCGTTTGATTAATTGTGTTGTGGCTAATAATCGTGCTCAAACTGGTGGGGGGATCTATAGCGATGGTTCATCACCGAAGATTACCAATTGTACTATCACTGAAAATTTTGCTGACAATGGTGGTGGTATCTTTTGCGATAATGATTCTTCCGTCACTATTATAGGCACAATTATTTGGGAGAACCGGTTAGATGAATTTTCTTTTGGAGATGGCGAATCTAGTTTGATCTATATTTCTTATTCTAATGTGCAAGCTTCCATTTCTTATAATGGTCGAGGAAAAGTCAAGTGGGGGGAAGGCAATATCAATGCAGATCCGTCGTTTGTGGACGCTCGAAATTATCACATTAAGGATAATAGCTCTTGTATTGGTGCTGGAGCTACTGAGGGCATTCCATTAACTGATATTGAAGGTAATTATAGAGGGGCTCCACCGGATATTGGTGCTTATGAAAATTCGTTGAATCGAAGGCAGGTTTTACCAATTCGTGTTCCCCAAGACCAACCTACAATTCAGGCGGGAATCGATGTGGCTGTCAATGATGATATTATTTTGGTTGATGATGGTGTTTATAAAGGTGAAGGCAATGTCGGTTTGGATTTCAAGGGAAAAGCAATTACAGTTAGATCTGTTAATGGAAGTGCTTCCACCGTTATTGATTGTCAGAATCTTTATAATAGTGGTTTTTTATTTCATAATGGAGAAACACAATCTTCTGTACTACGCGGATTTACAATCACGAAGAGTAAAGCCGAAAGCGGCGGAGGAATTTATTGCGAGAATGCTTCTCCAACTATTTCTAAGTGTGTAATTATAGATAATCAGACAAGTAATGGTGGAGGGATTTATTGTATCAATAACTCTTCTCCCAATGTTGTTGATTGTGTCATTACTAACAACTTGGTAAGTAGAAATGGTGGTGGTATATATGCCAGCAACAATTCTACTCCATCTGTTACTCGTTGCACTATTTCTGACAATCGGGCAAGTAGCGGCGGAGGGATTTATTGTATCAATAATTCTTCTTCTATCATTGTTAACTGCGTTGTTGCTAGCAATCGAGTTAGTGGGAATGGAGGTGGGATTTACTGTGGNGCTTCTTCTCCGTCTGTTATCAACTGTACCATTTCTAGCAATTGGGCAAGTAATGGCAGTGGAATTTTTTGCAGATTGTTTTCGTCACCTATTTTGATCAACACTATCGTTTGGGGAGAGATTCCGCAGGCGATTTATTTTAGTGAGTCCGGTATTTCTAACGAAATTACTGTTTCCTATTCTAACGTACAGGGTGGTCAAGCCGGAATTGTTACCAACAGTAACGGGATCATTAACTGGGGTGATGGCAATATTGACGTTGATCCGCTTTTTGTAGATGCTTCTGCTGGGGATTATCATCTCANAGATAANAATCCCTGCTTTGGTGTTGGNANTCCGGAAAACACGCNGAAGACAGATATTGAAGGTAGTTCCCGTCCAAATCCAATTGGCTCTAATCCGGATATGGGTGCCTATGAAAATTCGCATGGTATACCGACGGATGTNATTGCANCTGTTGTTACATCTGTTTCTTCTCCTACTGGAAATGGTATCTATAAAGAGTCGGATATAGTNGTGATTGCAATTACTTTTAGTGAAAGTGTTACNGTTGGAGGAACGCNGCAACTCATTNTAGAAACTGGGGAAAAGGATGCCGTNGTTGATTATTCCGNTGGTAGTGGTACAAGCACTTTAACTTTTNTTTATATGGTTGCTTCCGGNCAGAATAGTAATGACTTAGGTTACAATGNTGACAATGCGTTGATTTTGAACGGTGGTCGTATTGAGGATGCAGCAGGAAANAGTGCCATTTTGGCGTTACCAGTNCCCGGAGANGTAAAATCNTTGTCGTTCGAAAAGGAATTGAAGATAGATACTTCTCCGCCTGCNACACCAGTGGGGCTGACAACAATANCAGGGAATAACCATGTAAAGTTAGTNTGGNCAGCTAATAATGAGGATGATNTTTCCGCATATCAGGTCTANGGAGGGACCAACAGCGATGGGTTTGCATCTCTAGCAAAAGTTATTGTTGGTACGAACAGATATACCCATCTCGGTTTGACTAACGGAACAANTTATTATTATCNGATTTCNGCTNTNGANAATGTTGGTAATGAGAGTGATAAGACTGGTTATGTGTCAGCATTNCCACANTCTAACGAAATTCGTGTTCCGCAAGATCAATTGAACATTCAAGCNGGAATTGATGCGGCAGTTGATGGGGATAATGTCCTGGTGTCTGATGGGACATATACGGGAGNTGGAAACGTCAATCTNGATTTCAANGGTAAGGCGATAACAGTAAAGTCTGTCAATGGAGCAGGGGCGACTATAATAGATTGTCGGGATCNGTATACTCGAGGTTTTTATTTNCGAAATGGAGAGACGCCGTTATCAGTTTTGGATGGTTTTACTATTACTAGAGGGAATGCGACAGGCGTATGGCCGAGTAATGTAGGCGGTGGGATCTATTTCAATAATTCGTCACCNACAATTACTAATTGTATCATTGTTAATAATCAGGTTGCTCGTTATGGGGGAGGGGTTTTTTGTTATGATAGTTCNTCTCCATATTTTATCAACTGTNTTATTGTTAATAATCGGTCTNTGGGANATGGTGGNGCGATTTANTGCATGAANGATTCTTCACCCATCGTTGNGAANTGTAATATTACTAATAATCGTGCTGTGGATGCTGGTGGTGCAATTTTTTGTTATGATGGTTCTTTGCCAANTTTAATCAATTGTACTATCGCTGATAATTTGGCTCAACGTGGTATNGGTATATACTGCTCTGCCAGTTCTTCTCCTCGTGTTGTCAATACGGTTCTTTGGGGANGTTTGTTACCGCAAATATATTTNAGTGAAAACGATAGANCTAATACAATTTCTATTTCTTATTCCGATGTTCAGGGGGGNAAACTTGGAGTTGTGACCAATGGTAATGGAACTGTTAATTGGGGNGATAGTAATATTGATNTTGATCCTCTGTTTACAAGTAGNGCTGACGGNGATTATCGTCTTAAAGNCAACAGCCCTTGTATTGATGCTGGAACTTTAGAGAGTGGCACTAATATTGATCTCAGGGATTATGCTGGTGGCTCAATGGCGCGCATGGGGGCATATGGAAATTGGTTGCCTTCCGTTACAATTACTTCAAATAGCAATCCGGTGGCTAATGGTCAGACCATCAGGACAGTTGCAGGCTCTTTAATTGAGTTTGANCTCANTGGTAATGATTCGGATGGAGNTCAATTAACTTACACTATTGTNGGTCATCCTTCAAACGGTAAGCTATCTGGAACTTCACCNAANNTGACTTATACTCCCAANNCCAATTTCTATGGGACTGACACCTTTACTTTCAAAGCNAATGACGGAACAAATGATAGCAATATTGGGATCATAGTTGTTGATGTTGGTTCAATTAGTGATAGCGTTGTTACCGCTAGTCGTGCTGTTTTGGGTGATGTCAATGGTGACAATTCCGTCAATATTTTTGATTTNGTTCAGGTTGCATTGCAATTTGGACAGATTGGTGACAATCTTATTGGAGATGTTAATCAGGATAGTTTTGTGNATTTGCTTGATTTGGTTCAGGTTACGCGAAATTTCGGTCAGATATTGTCTGCTCCAGCAGTGTTNTCCAATAAGNCTGATTTCTCTCCNTCACAAAAGAAGANCATCCAATTAGCTNTCACNGAATTGGAAAAGATATCTCGTAGATCAGAAAACGAAGAATTGGTATTGAACGTTCTCAAATNTCTTTCTATGAGTTNACCTGATCAAACACTTCTTCNNCAGAATTATCCGAACCCGTTTAATCCAGAAACTTGGATTCCCTTTGAACTCAGNCGGAGTTCAAAGGTTACAATTGTGATTTATAATGTAGTAGGGATACCAATTAGGACTATTAGAGTTGGTTATGTAGAAGCGGGCAGTTATGTTAGTCAGGCGAGAGCTATCTACTGGGATGGTAAGACAGATACTGGTGGGAAAGCNGCCAGTGGCATCTATTTCTATACCCTCAGAACCCGAGACTATGCCTCTACCCAAAAAATGGTAATCCTCAAGTAGCTATCCTGTATTTAAAATGCTTCGCTATGACTTGATCTCAGTGATGTAATTGTTTGCAGGAGTTCTTCTATAAAAAGACATAATAACTTTAGTNTGTTCAAAATCATTGGATGGGGAAACCTGCATTATAANCAGTGGTAGCTTCATTGGNTTTTTCCCTTTTGTTTCATGTTGCCGCTAGTAGGGAAATGAGANAGTATGGGTAGGTATTATTATTTGTTTTGTCCTGATTTAGGGTGAAGAAATTTAATAATCAGAGTCTGTTAATNTGGTACATNGGTGCTTGGTATACATTTGTGGAAGCTATAGTGTGTATCAGCCANNTTTAGAGGGTGTGGTATTAGAAAAGGGTGTTAATTTGGAGAAGAGTTTNATGGAAACTAATGATATCNTGACTTTTGNTGAATTCCCGTTTCACATTNGNACAGAGAAACTTGGGGATANTANTGTGATTGAGGAAGTTTTTCTTTNTGATTGTTATAGATTGAGAACAAAAACGTACAAACCAGAAGTGATTTTTGATGTTGGNGGACATTTGGGATCGTTTAGCTGTCTGGCAAAATCATTATGGCCAGATGTCAAGATAGTTTTGGTTGAACCGAATCCAAGATCTTTAGAATTAGCACGATTGAACTTAGAAAGATTTGGAAATGTTGAATTTATTGCGGGGGCAATGAAGTATAACCAAAATGCGAATGTTTTTGTTGATGATGTCAGGGCAACCGGTAGCGGATTAATGATGTCAATGGAGACATATGAACAGAATTTAGATGCTATAAAACGTATTGGTTCTCCTTACTATATTCATACACNAGATGTCGCTTNGTATACTATTGAACAACTAATGGATGAATTNAAAATAGGTANGATTGATATTTTGAAAATGGATTGTGAAGGTGGAGAAAAAGATTTTTTNCTGCATGTAAATANCGATATTGCAATCCACCATATTANAGATTTTTGCGGNGAATATCATTACGATATTGGAGNTTTTTACTTNGATGCACGGTCAAAATTTCCGCATCANAAAATNTCNTTTTTTGGAGATAATAGAGATATTGGTATGTTTTGGGGTGAAACAGATACAACTCCGTTCATGAAGTTTCGGAAACAGAGATTATCTATCAAGTCAAAGCCTCGAAAGATGACAGGATAGATGCAAATTGAAAAACTTGCTATTGTATGCTTGCAGGTAAGGGCAGTATNTACAGTTTCCACAGACTATCTCTTGTTCATGGATATATGAGGNATCTGTTGTTAGATTATCTTAACTNCNAACTGTGNAAAATTGGTCCTNTCTTCTTAGTCTNGATTTGGAAGNATATACANCAAAAGATAGTATTNCAGAGAGGGAANATGNAAAANTATCGTTTAGCAATTATAGGACTTGGCNGGATGGCNTCTACAATTGATCAAGAGGTTATCAACTNCCCGCCGGTAAAGTTGCCATATTCAATTGCTTCTTCGTGTCAAGAGATTGATCGGATTGAATTGGTGGCAGGNGCTGACATTCTTTCGGAAAAAAGATCTGCTTTNTCAAGTAAATGGGGTGTTCGTGCCTTATATCAAGATTACATTGAAATGATTACACAGGAAGAGCCGGATATTGTTGCCATTTGTACCAAAGGGGAACTGCATGCGGAAATGGCTGTACAGGTAGCAGAATCAGGTGTAAAGATGATTTACTTGGAAAAAGCGATTGCTTGTTCGATGGATGAGGCGGACAAGGTTTTGGAAGCATGTCGGAAGAATGACGTATTTCTTAATACAGGAGTTTTAAGGCGATTTGATTCGAGGTATCAAATCGCTAAAAAATGGATAGATCAAGGTGGAATTGGCGATTTGCAGTATGGGGTCCACTATGCAGCGACCAGTCTGTTACATGGTCACATCCATGCAATTGATACTTTGATGTATTTAATGGGAGATCCACGGGCTATCCGTGTNCGTGGTGATTTACGTCCTCATGGTTTACTNATTGAGGATAATCGTTTGGATTCAGANCCTAGNTCTACCTACCAAATTGTTTTCGAAAATGGATTGGAAGCAACAACGATTCCAGTTGGAAACTGGGATTTTGAAGTTTTTGGAGCTGAAGGANNGATCAAGAGTAGCAATAACGGCATGAATTGGCAATTACANCAAAAAACGCAAATNACTGATCGTTACACCCCGTTNCTTGATGTCGAGTATCCTGATCCTGTGCATCACAGTGCAACGGTTTTTTGNCTGGAAGATTTGATTGATGCTTTAGAAACAGGTCGTCAAACACTTGGTGATATTGGGATTGCACACCATGCGACAGAAATATGTTTGGCGGTGGCCGAAAGTCANCAACAGGGAGGNCACTGGATAGATCTGCCTTTGAAAAATAGGTCTCTTTATATATACCATGTCTAATACATGCTTGACNAAATTGCACTTTGAATTAAGGAGCATAGATTATGAGTAAACTGAAAATTGGTTTTATTGGTACAGGTAACAGAGCTAAGCAACCAGGACATATGGGGTATGCTATGGCGTATCAGCATGCCGAAGCTTATCAGGACCTTGAATCATGTGAGTTAATTGCTTGTGCTGATATAAAACCGGAAAATGCACAAGCTTTTGCAGATCATTATCAANTGCCGAATATGTATCTTTCACANNCGGAGATGTTAGAAAAGGAGGATCTTGANATTGTATCAGTTTGNGTCTGGCCAAAACTCCATGCACAGATGGTGTTTGATTGTGTTTCAGCAGGTGTCCGTGCTATTCATTGCGAAAAACCGATGGCAGATAATTGGGCGGANGCACGATTGATGGTTGAACAGTGNCGAGNATCTGGAATCCAGCTAACTTTTAATCATCAGCGCCGTTTTGGTTTACCTTTCGCTAAGGCCAAAGANCTCCTGAANAATGGGGAAATTGGTAGTTTGCAAAGGCTTGAAGCTGCTTGTGGTGATATNTTTGATTATGGGACNCATTATATCGATATGTTTGGTTTTTATAACGATGACCTGTCGGCCAAGTGGGTCATTGGTCAAATCGATTATCGAAAAGAGAATCTGGTTTTTGGTGCAGTCGTGGAGAACCAAGCCATCGGTTATTGGGAGTATGAGAATGGAGTCTTTGGCTTAATTGCAACAGGAGTTGGAGCTAAAGGTATTGGTGCCCATAATCGGTTGATTGGCACCGATGGAATGATAGAGGTGGGTGCTACTGATGGCTCCCATCTTCGAATCATGAGGAAGAATTCATCAATTTGGGAAATTATTGATACCAATGGCGAAAATCTACATGGGCCAAATTATATATTTCGGGCAATTGATAATCTGGTNGGATCGTTGNAGAATGGTGTTGTGCCTGAACTAGATGGAAAACGAGCCCTTAAGGCGACGGAGATTATTTTTGCCTGTTATGAATCTAGTAGACGTCACGCGCGAATAGATCTCCCTTTGACTATTGATGATAATCCGTTGGTGTCAATGATTGAGAATGGTGATTTGATTTCAGAGGTCTGATTAACAGGAGGNAAGGATGGNTCAGGATCAGAAAGAAATGGTTCAGTGGGAACGAATGCTTCCCGCAGAGTTCCGATTGGCATTTGAAAAATTACCAGTTGTTTTTCTTCCTCTGGGTACGGTAGAGTGGCATGGTGAACATGATGCGCTTGGTTTAGATGCGCTTAAAGCACATGCTCTTTGTATNGGAGCCGCTAAAAAATCTGGTGGGATTGTCCATCCCCCGCTGTACGGTGGTATGGGAGGTTTGAATAAACCCGCAACTGTCAAAATGGAACCAGAAAATTCGTGGGAAAATTATTTGCTCCGACCATGGCTGGAAAAGATGTGCNGCGAATTTCATCGGCTGGGTTTTAAGGCTATTATTATGCTAACGGGACATTATGGACATAATCAACAAATTGTTGTTCGAGAAGTGGCNACNCGGATGACCGAACGGTTGCAGNTNTCGGTACTCGGAATCCCTGAATATTGGTTGGCGCTTGATGCTGGCTATTTGGGAGATCATGCTGGTATTGGTGAAACCTCGTTGCTCTGGCACCTAGAACCAGATTTGGTGGCAATTGATCGAATCAAAATNGATCCTGATTATGGAAAAGATGGTGNGATTGAGTCAGGATCATCTCCTGAATTAGGCAAGAAATATGCTGATTTGATTATTACTCGTTTAGCATCTNTGGCACAATCGATGCCGGGTTGGAATGCAGAAAAGAGGGATGCGTTTGCTCAGGCNGAGAATGCTATTCTTTCTGNNCAGTTGCGNGGGTGGCGTCTTCAGCNNCCATGGGCAGCTTGGCANAATATTCATCTTGAGGATGTTACTGATTATAGTCGNTTGTTGGTTGNTGAGCAGTTTGAAAAAATTTCTATTCTCTCAAAAAAATTGTTATGATATCTTTNTNTTGTTTNGNTNTGAGCNTGGTGATGAACCAAAAAAACTAAATTAAGGTGGAATAATGGAGCATNCAGATCAAGAAAATACTGAACAGATAGTAGGNAAAGTTGAAATTCCTCCTGTTACTGGTGTCTATGCCGAACCTTGGTCATTCAAAAAATTGTTNGGGTTNCTTGNTGTTTTTGGACCAGCGGCAATTGTTGCCTCAGTTAGTATTGGTGCNGGAGAAACCATTGTNGTTGTTAGTACCGGTGCTTGGGCTGGTTATGGGCTCTTATGGTTGGTTCTTTTAAGTTGTGTNGTCAAAGGAATCTTCGTNACCTATTTTCTTGGNCGTTACACAGCGGTCAGTGGCGAACATATTGGTCANCGTCTTGTACGTTTACCNGGTCCACGTGGTTGGTTCCTGATAGCAATTGTNGCNTTGGAGATGATTGGTGCTCCCTTGGCGTGGGTTCCTATTTCCAAACCTTGCGGTGACCTGTTTCATTTCATTCTCAGAGATACATTACCAACTTCCATTTCTGAGCCAGTGTGGGAAAACATCATTACNTCNGCNTTCGTTGCTTTAGCGCTTNTATTTGGNTTGATGCTCTCATTTGAAAAACTGGAGAAGCAGCAGATCATCATCTGCGGTATTCTNGTTGGGGGTACTATTGTTGGTACGTTGATGGTACGTCCAGATTTTGGAAAAGCGGTTGCTGGTAGCCTAAGTTTNGGTTATTTGCCGGAACCAACCGATTGGNCACCNCAGGATGCTGTTAAAAATCCGTTACTGACAATGGCTACTGCCTTTGCTTATGTAGGTGGATCTGTAATGGGGTATATTGTTTATGCCAACTGGATTGGTCTACATCGTTGGGGNTTGACTGGGCATGAAAAGATTTCGGCTATTCNACGACACGCTTTTACTCAAGATACTATTGATTATCTTCCTGAAGATCCGGTGCAGGCCAATCAATTACGAAAAATTATTGCTCCCCTGCGGTGGGATGTGNGTATTGGGGCAATTGTGNTGTTCATTGTAACNGGTGCTTTCATGTTATCTGGTGCTGCTGTTCTATACCCGCTNCAAACCGAATTTGAAGGTTGGAGTTTACTCACTGANCAAGCTTATGTCTGGGGTAACATACACGCTTCGTTGGTCTGGGTTTACTATATTTGCATTATCGCNGCATTATGGGGTACTTTGCAAGCACTACCTGAAATATATGCTCGTGTAATGCAGGAATTCTTTCAAGCCATCTGGCCTAACCGCGAGTGGGATTATGGTAGAATTCGTCGCAACGTGTGTGTCTATATCTTCATTGCGACTATGATCATTGTTTGGCTCAATGTTCCGTTCGGAATTTTGACACAAATCGCTGGATTTATCTTAGCTAATTTTTCAATAGCTTTGATGATGCTTGCTGCTCTGTACCTGAATTTTAAGTTGCCNGTACTTTATCGGACGCGACTTCCCATGTTGGTNGGNGGNTTGGTATCGGCGGTGATCTTGATTTGCTTTGCCGNCATTAGCGGGTGGGGGCTCATCACTAAATTGTTCGGATAGAGTGACTTGAATTAAGGNGCATGATGNCTGTTGACTAATTTNATTTAGTAGGTTAANAAAGGCTTTTGCAACCTCGTTGTGATTAGNAGAAGAGAATGACATCCATCCTTTNTCAGTTNATTGAATACTGTTCGATATTCGTCTAACTGTCACNATTAGCGTCAAAAACTTCGTCTCTTGGATTCNGTGGATTGGGTTTTTGNTNTTGTTCCNATNANTCCGANNTTGCCATCCGANNCATCGCTTCCTTCTTCNAATTTGANAGGTAATCCNCATCCTAATATAGACCTTTTNTGGCTATGCCATGATACTATCTGATTTTGNTTNTCGGTACNTCGCTGCANCAATTGGGTATTCNTNNGGCACTATGTTACNAANGTATTTATTGGTNGGATGCAATTCTCATTNTTTGTTTAAACGTTTGGGNAGGCAAAATNGACNGTTNCTGGTTTAGANACGATTACAAGTGAGAGAAGCATAGTCNTTGGATTGATTAAAAAATGTGACTGAACCATAATGGTATNTATAGATTGATTTAATGGTGGATATTTCCGGATTTATGTTCGGAATGNCCACTGTAAAAACTAGCAGTTAGGAGAAACAGATGGCNAATATTAAAGAGATTCAATGCATTCGAACCAGATCAAATGGAACATGGGTAATTGTCAAGGTTATAACGGATCAACCGGGATTATACGGTATCGGTTCAGCNAGCGATCAGTATCATGCTGAAACAGTGATTACTGCAGTAGAACAAGGTGTCGGTCCAAAGTTAATTGGTCGTAACGCAGGGCATATCGAAGACAATTGGCAATCCGCTTTCACCAGCGGATATTGGCGGAATGGGTCAATTCTGAATACCGCTTTGGCTGGTATTGATATGGCTCTTTGGGATATCAAGGGAAAAGAAGCTGGATTGCCAGTTTATCAACTTCTGGGTGGTCCGTGTCGTGCAGCAGTGCCGTGTTATGCCCATGCTAGTGGAAGTGATTTGGTTGCTTTGGAGGATGATGTNCGAGGTTACATGGAAGAAGGATATCAGGTTATTCGGTGTCAGCTTGGAGGGTATGGTGGNGGAGGATTCATTGATCAAANTAATGCNCNACTANCTAAAAATGCTTGGCATAAGCCGCATTTCTTTGANGATGAGGCCTATTTGGAGAACATTCCCAAGATGTTTGATCATTTGCGTTCAAAGTTAGGNTTTGAGCCTAAACTGACCCACGATGTCCACGAGCATCTCCGNCCGCAGAGTGCTGTAACTTTGTCTAAACTCCTTGAACCTTACCGTCTATATTTTCTAGAAGACGTGCTTCCACCTGAGCAGATTGCTTGGTTTCGCCTGATTCGCCAGCAGTGTACAACACCCCAAGCTATGGGGGAACTCTTTGTTAATCCTCACGAATGGATGCCTCTCATCACCGAGAGGCTTATTGATTTCGTCCGGGTTAGGGTTTCAAAAGCGGCAGGGATCACGCAGTGCCGAAAGATTGCCAGTTTGTGCGAATGGTTTGGGATAAATACCGCTTGGCAGGAGGGCGGGGATAATGATCCTGTAAATCAGGTGGCAGCGATGCATTTAGATTTAGCTAGTTGGAGTTTTGGCATTCAAGAAGAAAATCATTTTAGTGCAGAGGAATTAGACATTTTTCCAGGGCATGCTATTCTTGAAGGAGGATATCTNTATACNAATGATCAACCAGGGNTAGGTGTNGATATNAATGAAACAAAAGCTGCTCAATTACTTGATACACANCAGNCAAAAANTCCTCGTCATATGTCTGAAGATCGACGGGTAGATGGTACTATTGTACGGCCATAGANGATTTTGCCTNCTCTTATAATTTGNTAGANNGGCACAGCGTTTTTAGCAANGTAATTCTCTACATCGGTGGATTCAACACAACCTATAAATGTGCCCCCNGGACCGACATAGTAGAATCCCTCTGCGTATTCTAGNCCNTATTTTTGTCCGAGTTCCTTGTGCTCTTTTAAACCAAACAGTTTAATGTACTGGCGATCTGCGGTTTCATCATCATCACCAAGTTCTGGCAGNCNCAATGACTGNTCTGCCAGCTTTTCTCTCAGCTTAGAACCGTGTGAACCTGCTGGTCCCTGAGATTTATTGGTGCTCATGGAAGCNACTTTTTCTTCTATATATTTGGTTATGTCTATTACTCGATTATATGGTTGACCTCGACGTGCGANCCAATAATATTGTTCTCTTACAGTGTGAGGCATAATACCACAAGCAACTTGTTCCGGATAATCTTTATCCATACCCGCCATCCAACGTGCGGCTTCGACAGCTTGCGCAGTTATGTAATGATCTGGATTTTCTTCGTNATGCCCCCAAGGATTGAAAGTAAATACGCTATCGATCTTGAGGGCNCGAAATAGGAATACNAACCGAGCACGTAGTTCTGTCGGTGATGCTTCATCTAAGCGATGATTCCGGTATCCAAGATTGAATACCATTTTTAATCCCAAGACTTTGGCCAATTCGTTGACTTCGCATTCGTTACTCAATATAGTTTGGCCTATACTTGGCGTNGGTCCGCATTTCTCATCGTTTGTTGTCTGGATCAGGTAGCCTGTATAACCTTCNTCGATAAATTTGGCAATTGTGCCAGCNGCGAAAAGTGGAATGTCGTCTGCGTGTGCCTGAACGGCGGCTAAAACCTTGCCCTGATGAGGTTTGTTAGATACGGAACGCTCAACAACGATATTTTCTAGTAACGTTTCTTGCTTTTTCATGATAGCCGAGGTTGTCCTTTTTAGTTAGCTCAACTTGTTTTTCTCGATTGATAGCCTGCCTAAGTTTTAATTTAAACACAATTTGGTGTGGGCTCAAGTAAATTTTATCTTCTTATTTTTTGTTTTTCTTGAGTTTTTGTGTTGTACCGCAAATTTATTCTGTCCTCTTTATCATCTTCGGCTTCTTGTAAACATAGCCCTGTTGGTGTAAGAAATGTGTTAGGCCACGGATGAACTGATGCCGAAGTGTTTTTTTACATGGTATGCCACATTTTTAGCGTACGGATAGAGATTGTGATCCAGAGGCCCTTCCAGTTCTTCCAGCTGTACTTGCTTTAGCCTGGGTTCACTTCCACCATCTCCATTCTTCGACAGCCCATTATCCCTTGATTCTTGTAACACTTGAAATGATGAGGGACTGTTTCGGGGTTTATCAGCAAGGTCTCGGCTGTCTTAATGATCGGCCAACCACTGTCCAGAAGATAGGCTGCCTTTAAGTGATAGGTCGTTCACTTGTTTCTAGTCTACTGATACTCCAATCTCAAATCACCCAGTTTTTGTCTTTAAAGATAGTATTTGTCAGCTAGAAGCTAATTATATTTTATTCCTTCGCCACCGTAAACTCGTTACACCCAATTCTGATTGGTAAACAGTATAGGTGTTATAGGCTATGATAAGCCTATAACACCTATATTGGATGGTATTCTATTCGATTTCTACCNTCTCTGGNTCNAGTGGTGTTTGATTGAACTCCCGGTTTTGATATAATGACGTGCTTACGATTTTAGGAACAAATGTATGNAATTGCCGCATAAATCGGATTGTTAGGAGATGGATGTGTCTTTTATTATGTTTAAGGTGTGAAAGGTTGTGATCAGGGACAAACGCGTCGGCTAGTTAAACCTATTATCGCTGTCATGGTTTCAAGACACAAGTTATATTCATTGATTCCCGAATCTCAGAAATCGTTATGAACCAACATTTGCTTTTCAATTTTTTGATTATCGGCTGGTTGGGATTGTCTGTAATATCTTTTTTCATACTGTTAGTTATTCCAGTTCCATATGGTCGTTATATGCGTCATGGATGGGGAATGACCATCAGAAATCAAATTGGTTGGCTTATTATGGAGGTTCCTTCGCCAATCATCTTTTTTGTTTGTTTTGTAGTTGGTCAGAATTCAAAAACTTTTACTGCGGTAGCTTTTCTAGCTATGTGGGAGGTACATTATATACACCGAGCCTTCATTTATCCTTTTCGTTTGCGAGGTAAGGGCAAACGAATGCCAATTATAATTATGTTGTTAGGCTTTATGTTTAATATGATAAACAGTTTTTTTATTGGGTATCATCTGTTTTCGATTTCTGATAGCTATTTAAACAGATGGCTTATGGATTCACGTTTTATATTTGGATTGGGCTTTTTTCTGGTCGGTTTCGTTATCAATTTTCAATCCGACTATATACTCCTTAATCTTCGTCGATCAGGTGACTCAGATTACCATGTTCCGTTTGGAGGACTATTTCGATGGGTATCTTGTCCAAATTATTTAGGTGAGATTATTGAGTGGATTGGTTGGGGGACNGCGACATGGTCGTTGCCAAGTNTGGNGTTTGCCGTTTGGACAGTTGCTAATCTGGTTCCTAGGTCTCGTTTTCACCATTTATGGTATCAACAGCGTTTCTCTGCCTATCCTTTTGAACGTAAGGTTCTTATTCCAAGATTGTGGTAATAATAGATTCCTCTCACCTTGATTTAGTAAGCTAGGACCTCAAAAGAAGTTTGTTAATAAGCTGGGTGATTCCTGATAATCTTTGCGGCCCTAATTTTAATTTTTATGATAGGTTCTTAGGTATGATATGATAAATCTATTGTGTTATGGAAGGTGAATCGGATTACATTGATATTCCTAGTTCGAAATTATCTATAGCATCAAATGATGGTAAAAAGATTAAGACAATGGAGAAGCAATTATGCCGAATGGAACAAAAACCGATCTTTTTCGTGTGGGTATAGTTGGCACTGGTGGAATTGCCCGAGCCCATGGGAGTGCATGTCAGGAGGCNGCGTCTGCTGAGCTCTGTGCCATCTGCGATGTATCGGAAGAGGCGTTAAATCGTTATGGAGAAGCGTTCGAGGTGTCAAATAGATATCTCGATTTGGACGAAATGCTGGAAAAAGAAAATCTGGATATTGTCAGTATTTGTACTTGGGGCGCTTATCATGCCGAAAATGGCATTCAAATCGCCAATTCTGGAAAGGTAAAGGCGATTCTATGTGAAAAGCCATTCACACTAAATGCCGCTGAGGCCAGCCAAATGGTCAATGCGGCAGCTGAAAATGGGGTTTTGATTGCAGAAGCATTCAAATTCCGACATCATCCGATGCATCTTAAGGCTAAAGAACTTGTTGACTCTGGAGCGATTGGAGACGTCATGAATATCCGCAGTACGTTTTGCACAGGCGGTGGTGGGGGAGGTCCAGAGACCAGGAAACCCGAGAACAACTGGCGATTCAATAAGGCTAAAGGTGGTGGCAGTATCTATGATCTTGCATGTTATTGTATCCATCACGCCCGTTTCATTTTTGGGACAGAACCTGTTCAGGTCTTTGTTGCTGCACAACCGGGACTTGAAGTAGATGATGGGACTTATTTTCTGTTGGTTTTTCCTGATAATCGGATTGCTCAAATTTCTACTGGTTTTAATGCNGCTGGCGGTCAGTACGCTGAAATTTCNGGGACAGCAGGAATGTTAAGGTTGGACAAAGTTTGGAACAATGGNAACCAGCCAGTAACAATAGAATCGCATACTAAAGATGGTTATNAGGTGATTCACTTTGAACCAACCAACCAATTNNCCCTTCAGTTGCAACATCTATGTGATTGTTTGGAAACAGGTCNGCCNCATCGTATTTCNCCAGAAAGTTGCGTCGACCAAATGAAAGTTATTGACGCAGCCTTCGAATCTATANCTACAGGTAAAACTGTTTCCCTNTAAACATAGTAGTCANAGCAATTGTTTTATTTGTANTAGTGGGNGGANNTGAAACTGAACGNCTGTTGTTNGTTCAGTTTGGTACTGATATTTGATAGTGGNGTTTTTTTAGTCTNGATGCTTGNTTTTTTTCAGAATANTTCTTTATGTTAAGTGTTTTATAGTTAGAATTTTGGCTGAGGAGCTGAATCTTTTTACTGTTAGTTTGGNAGGGGAAATAGATGTTTTTTGAGTTGCGTCAATACAACATAAAAGATGGNAAACGTGAAAATTGGATTCAACTTATGGAAGAGGAAATTTTACCGTTTCAGTTGTCAAAAGGGATGATAGTNGTTGGAAGTTTTGTTAGCGAAAATCCTGAGGAGGATGGTGATTTATATGTTTGGATCCGTCGTTTTGAGAGTGAGGCNCAACGGGAAGATTTGTATCGTTTAGTTTACGAAACTGACCACTGGAAAAGCAATCTTGGACCACGCGTTGGGGAACTTATTGATCGAGAAAACATTAGTGTTACACGCATAGTACCGACTTCAAAGTCAATTATTCGTTAGTGANCNGNATATTGAAGAAGTTAGTGAGTGAAGTAGATAATTTGCTTGGGTAATTGGATAATAGGTATTGATTTAGAAAGCTTGTCCTACCGCATAGCTTATTACTGGCTTTGACCGGTTTTCCCTATCCAATGGGAAGGCTAGGTCTAAACGATAAACTTGGAACCCACTCAGTTTTGGACTGCTGAANCTCAGTCCAAAGCCAATACTCCTTTTAGGATNCCAAATATCGATATCGATATCTTTCCAAATGTAACCGATATCTATGAACGCTGCTGANCCTAGGATGATGTAGGTGNTNTCCCAGAAAACGGTGCGGCTTTCNGCATTAATGACAATTTTCTTTTCACCACTGAAATGGATTTGGCGATATCCTCGAAGACCATNTAGGTTTCCAAGNAATATTTGTCCTTTACCGTCGAGNTTAAATCCCATTGCGGTNTTTAGTTGTAGGACTAGGGTTTGATAATAGAGGTCTTTGGCAGTTACTTTAATTAGNGCNGTTAGTATGGAACTGTATATTTGCTTCTTATCAAAGTTAGTGACAANTCCCATCANTGTATTGAGGAAAATTTGTTTGCGGTGGGTCTGCATTGACGCAAAAGAGAGGGTCAATTNTGAATCTGTTTGGTCAGATCCGTACCATCTCGATGCTTGTCCGATTGATGCTCCATAATAATGTCCTAGGCCTACATCCTCAACACGTCCCATTTGATTCAAGAAACGAGTTCGGATATAAGTCCGCTGAACTTTNTCGANAGAGATACCTATTCGGTTGGTAATTCGGTTGGTAAGATTTGCCTTGGATANTGAAATACCCTCTTTTGTTTTGAAGTATATTGACCTGCTTGATTTTGTCCACAGACCAACTAGTGTACGTCGATACCGATTGCCGAAAACTCGAATGATTTGTCCTGAGCGAATGTAGAGNTGGCGTTCAAAGGTATCTGTTTTTTTNCCGTTTTTGTCATACCAGTGGATANGGTCAATTGATTCAGAGAACGAGGATTCCCCGCTCCATTTTGTTTGAAGAGAATATAGTGGTCGGTATAGTCTTGCCTGCCAAGAATCGCCTACACGTNTTTGTGTATATANACCATATATTCCCCAATGTGAATCGAATATACGTGGTACTCCATGGCTAAAACTCCAGAGATTGCGCGTTCTNTCCTCAGATTCGTGGATTTGATGGAATCGGAACCCNGCGCTGTTTCCCAATCCCAGAAGATTTGAGTCNGAGAGTGTAATTAGTAAATCAAATCTATCTCCCGTAATGGGGGTTGGTAGGTCNAGGGTTGGCATAATTGTCCACACATCAGTAACTGCAACTTCAATCCGTACAAGCTTAGATTGGGAATCTCGTGTGGCGAAAATTTCAGCACTTCCGAGGTACGGTTTTCTTCGTAGAATNCGTTCNCTTTCANATTCATCCTCAGTTTTGTAGATTGANCCAACTTGAAAAAGTAGCTCACGAACAATTACNTTTTTCTGTGTTCTGCGATTTCCNGTAACAATGATNCCACCAATTTTCCCTTCATCGATATGGATGCGCAGATAAACNCCTTCCGAAAATTGTTTGGTGAATAAAGTATTTCGATCTATTCTGGCGAAACGGTATCCATTATCCTGATAGAATGTGATAATNCGCTGGAAATCTTTTTCCAGTAGATCTGGATTATAGGTTTGGTTCACATTAGTGACCATCAAATCTCGNATTTGCTGGTCACTAATGAACCTATTCCCGGTTAGAACGATATTTCGTATCAATTTTNATTCGGCATGTAATAACGGTAGAAAATGAAAGTTGGTCANCACTAAGAATGAANAAATAAGTATGTAGNGCGAAACTTTATATTTCATTCTGATTCGAGAGAATACTTTCAAGCAGCATTAGNCCTATGGCTAGANCTAGCATTGTTCCCCATATTTCTCTTCCTGTTCTCTGGGAGTTGAGAGTTTGTCGCCACGTATNACCTTCTGGCTTCACTGCTATGTGGGCTGATATTCGNTCGGCTGCTTGATTGACATCGATTGGTGTTAAGTCAGATTCACTCGGATCAACGTTTACTACAAAAAAGTCGTGTAGTGTGGAGTTTTTACCCNCCACATTTATTTGATAAATACCTGGCTTGTNCGTTTCACCGAATTTCAATACGCCGTTACTNTGAATCGGAATAGTGTATGAAACTTGGTCAGTNAAATGGATCTCCGCNNCCACAGATCTATGNTGCTCTAGCTTGGTTATGTACTGTTGTCCGACCAATAAATTTCGTTTTTNGGTCGANTGTAGTGATTTTCCATGAAGGACTGATTGTTGGAGTAGAGGTAAGAANTTTGGGCTTACTAACAANTCTGAGCTTGATGGATCTGTTACAGANACGTTGAATAATAACATGTTGCCTCTCCCAATTTTCCTNTCAATCANAAATGGTATTTGGTTCTGNAATTTGGCAAGAACGTTGGCGTTTTTTGTTGNCTCTAATTGGAAACCTNGATAAAATTTTGGGGTGGTGNAGAAAGNTGTATCTTGAAAAACTTCAAAGATTGGATGTTTCAAATTGTAATCCGAAATGGTGGTTGGTGGATCCCACGTGGTAGGTTTTAAAAAGGTTGCTGGCATCCATTCAAGAAAGCTGTTGTAATTTTTAGTGTCGATCTGGTTGGCAACGAAAATAATAATTGTTTTACCAAGTCGTAAAAATGACTGTATTGTTTGTTTAACCTGATCTGTAAGTTCAGGGAGATCAGCCAAAACTAGAATGTCAAAATTTTCGAATGTGAAATTCTTTAATTCATTTGCAGTGCAATTTGAGGGTAATATTGTATACTCCTCTGTTGGTTTTAACTCTCTTTCCGGATTTAGCCCTAGAGATAGATACAAGTTATTATTTCCAACACAAAGAGCTTGGAGTTGTTTATAGCTCTCAACGGCAAAATAGCGACGATTATCGATTGGTAGACGATCTGGGGATAGTTCCAAATATCCAGTGTGTATACCAGGTGATGCAAAACTATGCTTAAAAGTCAGGTTAACACGCTCTTTTGATCCAATGTGAGTTGCCAGATGACTTTGTTTTTTGCCGTCTATGAAGATTTTCAGATTTGTGCTGTCGACTGGATCTTTTGAATGGTTTTGAATTCCTACTTTCAAGTGTATTGGTATATTCACACCTATCAATTTTGGGGAAGTCACCACTTCTTCAATACCTATGTTGTTGGGTACGGAATTTCCGATTGGTAACAAAAAAACCCGTGCGCCAGAAGAATTGGACAGATGACCGAAATTCTGCCAGCCGTTTTTTCCTAGATCGGTAATCAGGTAGATTTCCTTGTTTGGAGCAGTGGATTCCATGAGCAGATTGTGTGCCATTATGAGTGCTGGTGAGATTGATGTTGATTGGAATGAAGCGTTAGTGTTTCGGATAATAGATTTAACTTGATCGAAATCTCTTGTGAGTTGTCGGAATATGGGTTCAGCTTTATTAGACATCAGGATGATGGATACATTATCGCCATTCTGTAAAGATTCTACCACGTTTACGGCGACTGATTTTGCCAACTCAAATCGGGAGCCATCTACATCTTGATATGACATGCTGTAGGAGTGGTCAAGTATGATGACACAGCTCGTTTTGGTTCGAGAGCCCGCAAATGAGAACTGATTTTTTAGTATGGGTCGGGCGAGCGCTAAGGCAATAAACATTAGAATGAGCATTCGAAGGATTAAGATTATTAGATGCTTGATCTGTATCCGTCGGACACTTTGACGATGGGCAATTTGTAGGAAAATGAGACTACTAAAATCTACTATCTTTGCTTGACGGCGATTCCACAAGTGAATTAGCAGTGGTACTACTGCTATAACCATGCCAAGTAGAAAAATTGGGTTGAGAAATCCTAAGATGTTATGCGGACCTTTCTATTGATAATGATTTATTAGTAACAAGGAACCTTACTTCATTGCTAGGCTATCAATATGCTAATGATTATATGGAATTTTGATTGTAAAGAGCAAGAAAATTCTTGTAACAGATTTAATAATTGTGGTAAGCTGAGTGGCCCGATTTTATTGATTGTAAACTCTAGGTTGTCCATGGTATATAACGGCCCGTTTCGTCCTGATTGAGGGGGAAGGGATGTTGACAGGTATTCCTTAATTATTCAAAAAAATGAATTGGTGGTCCCAAGTTATGGATTCGATAAAAATTGGCTTCATATTACTACTGAAACTAACATTCCNTCCTGNNCGGATNTTTNGGTTTCACTNGNTTAGATGAATCCCAAGATTCGAAGCTAAGAGCCCATTTCTTCGAGATGTGTAAACTTGAAACAAGCGTGCNGATGTGGATTCGCAAGATTCNAAACANTTNCACNTGTCANCTGAGGTTTATGGTGAGGAANCTGGAAGGCTTTGGATTTTAGAAATACAATTCAAGCAAAAGTGAGGTGTCAACATTTGTGAGTTGGATGNGTGNCGATNTTNGCTCAGGGCTNACGTTGATTGNTGGAAAAATNAACGTGGAATCTAAAAGAAGACATGGCGAAAAAGAATAAGTTTTTAGGTTGCTATCGTCGGGTTTTGATCTTCCTGTTAGTTGTTGTAACGATTATCCTTGTTCCTTCTGGGTATATTTATCAGCGATCCGGTGGGGGCAGTGGGTTGAGATACTGGATGGCGGGACATACCATTAACGTAGTTGAAGGCCATTTCCTAAACAATCATCCCGATAGTCTTTCGGTAGATCAAATTCGGAACCAATTTGATCTGATTCGTGAAGCCAGCTCTCAGCGAGAAATCGATTTGAAACAGCTCTATCAAATTCTTGATAGTTATCAGAGGCGTTTCCAGAATACCAGGCCTTCAATAGATCAGGCAAACCAGTTTATGAGGGATTTGGGGTTGACAGTTTTTTCTGATGAATCGATTAGATAGCTGCGAAAGCTACAAAAATTCTGGATTAGGTTTGTGATTTTAGTTTGTTCAACAATTTGTGTCGTTTCCTGATTGTATCAATATAATACTTAAAGTCAATTCTTTAGGGGAAAATATTGTCTGTAGATAGAGATTCGGCGATAAATACGCTGACACAAGATTTTAATTATGCTGATGAATTGGATATAAAGGAGTTTCCTTTTATATCCACATTAAGCTTGGTGCCGCTAATCGATTTTTGGAGTCAAGGTGAGTCGAATGGAGGTGGAAAGAGTATTCAGGTTTCGTCTGCACAAGAGATACAAAAAAAACTAGAAAGTGCGCCGGATCTATTCCAACCTATTACTGATTTGTCTGTAATTGAGAAACACCGAGGATTGATTGATTTGATGTTGACTGCTATTGTTCCTGAAGCTTTAAATCATAGCAGTTGTGTGTCAGTTGTACCTCCTTTTAATTACACTCCATTTTATATTACTTCGCCTTTTCGGGATTTACTGGTAGGAGAGGATGGGACTTTTTCCGATCAACTGGCTGATTTAGATAAACATACTAAAATTTATGTCCAAATTTTGTATGCGTACTCTTATATTGTAACAAAGTTCTATGGATTGGAACTTGACTGTGACCATTCAACCATTTCATCAAGCGTCGATCCTGTTTCTGGTTTGGTACGGTATTTGAAGTTGGATTTTGATTCACAGTTTTGTCGTGTTAATTCTATAGGAAAGCCAAAGAAGTTGACTAATACAGTCAAAAAGAATCTTCTTTCGAACCTAAGTGGTTTGAAGATTCTTTTGTCCTCGTTTTCATGTGACCTGAAGGGTGAGAATCTTAAGCCAATGACGGATGCTGCACAGAAGACTTTACTAGCAAATGTAACCGGCTTGAAACTGTTAATGGAATTGTTAAGGCCTGAAACCTTTGAATTTCAAGGTTTTATTGTAGTNAGTGCTTCCNATATTACTGAACAATATGTATTGTCTTCTATTGAGCAGGATTTGGTTGAAAAGGAATCGATTACTNNCCGAGATCGTTTTGAAGAGCTACAAGAAAAACTGCGAACNGTNCTGCAANTACCGGAAATGACTGTCTCTTTGATTGGGATTCAGGGCGAGCAGATTTGGACAATTAACTCNGGTGANGATGTCGATCAGGATTCATTCGATTGGAGTAGTACNAGACGACACAGATCAGAGCTTGANGGGTCAATTTACGAACGTGCTATCAATCAAGGAGGTCATCTTGTAATTGAAGACTTNAGTAAGGTGAGAAAACGTACTNAAATTGAAGACCGACTTATAGAGAGGGGGGTAAAAAGTATAGTTGTTGAACCCCTTTATGACCAAGATGAACCGGTTGGTATTTTGGAGTTAAGAGCTGTTAATGTCGGAGATCTCAATTCTATGAATGCAACGAAATTGTGGGATNTTGTCNCATTGTTTTCNTCTGCAGTTAAGAGNCGNATTGATGATTTTACTAACAGCGTNCAAACAATAATTAAAGAGAAATGTACNGCCATNCACCCCTCTATCGAGTGGCGTTTCCGAGATGCNGCGCTCAATCTNCTCGATAGGCAACGAAATGGCGAAACTGTGACTGANATGGAAGAAATTGAGTTTCGNGAGGTTTATCCATTGTATGGNCAATCTGATATACGTGGATCATCNGCTGCGCAAAATAAGGCTGTTCAAACTGACTTGTCTGAACAACTGAGCCTTGCCAAAGAAATTGTTNCTTTAGCTTATGATTTGAAGCCNATGCCGTTCTTACTTGANTTGGTTCATCGAATTGACCAAAANTTATCGACGGTNCGTGATACAGATTTAGGTGCTGGAGTAGAATCTGAAACTTTGGAATTCATTCGAGATGAAGTTGAAATTTTCTTTCCTCATATGCAGAATTTTGATTCGNAATTGGAAAAAAANGTTGAGTCCTANCATAGTNTATTAGATCCCAAACGNGATACAATTCATCGGGCTCGAAAAGATTATGAAGAAAGTGTAGCTTTGATTAATGAAACTATTTCAGCGTACATCGATCAGGAACAGAAAAAGGCTCANCAGATATTTCCGCATTATTTTGAGAAAAAAGTNACAGATGGTGTTGANCATGGNATTTATGTTGGTAAGTCCATGATAGANGATGCAGTATTTGATAGTTTNTATTTAAAAAATCTTAGATTGTGGCAGTTTATGATGGTATGTGGTTGTGCNCGTCTGTCACATCAACTTCANCAGCAATTAAAATTNCCTTTGAACACATGTCATCTCATNGTTGTACAGCAGGAACCGATTTCNATCAAGTTTAACATTGATGAAAAGCAACTTGTTGTAGCCGGTAGNTATGATACTCGGTACGAAGTTTTGAAGTCACGAATGGACAAATCCTATGTTAGAGNTACNAATGAAAGGCTGACGCAAATAGGAAAAATTGCNATTGTATANTCTAATCAGCGTGAGGAGGACGAATATCGGCAGTGTGCGGAGTATCTTCATTCAACNGGATNTTTGGCTGATGAGATAGAAATGTTAGAATTGGATGATCTACAATCAGTTCATGGTTTAAAAGCTATACGAGTGACTGTAAATACTGCTGACGATTNGGACGTTGNAAATATCNGTTTTAAGNGTTGAGNTNTATCTCGCNAGTTTTTTGTAGTAGAAGTTGATGTTTTATTAATTGATNTTTATTTGATTTTGTTGATCTGTTTGTATAGGGTAGAATCAAGTNTGTTNGTAAGCGNATTTNGGATATCGTGGGTTNAATCTGTGGGATTTAATGAAACGCGGTATGATAAAGNNGCGTATCTGTTNTNACCATTATATATTTAATATAGTAGGNCACGATTAATGAAAACTGAAAAAGTTACNGTTACAGTACCAAGCATTTTTGGCTATGAAGAGGTCGTTGTCGAAGCTGTTGGTACGATTGCTAGGGTACGAAAGTTCCCTTTTGAAAAAGTAAGTAAACTCAAGGTAGCTGTCGCTGAAGCTTGTATTAACGCTATAGAACATGGGAATCAAAAGGATCCTGATAAAGATGTTAAAGTGACAATCGTTTACAGTGATGATGCGATAGATGTTAGCGTTAAGGATTCGGGAGATGGTGAGGTCGATCCTTCATTTGAGATGATTGATCTTAGAGAGCAAATTAAGCAAAAAAAAATTGGCCAATGGGGTCTGCATTTGATGCGGTCACTTGTGGATGACATTAAGATTGATGCTGAAGTTGGTGAAGGTACAACAACGACAGTTACTATTTTTCAAANTTAGGAGCTGATACAAATGCAAGAATTTGGTGAGAACATCACGGTTGATCAGCGNGATGCNATTTCAATTATTGGTATTAGTAACAATCTTGGTTATGAAACGGCTGATGATTTGCGTGAGGCATATAATCAGATTGAANCGGNGNAAAAAATCGTTNTTGATCTTGGTCAAGTAACNATTACAACNAGNCGTGGTATGGCAACGCTACTTAGTGTGATTATTGAGGGAGAAGAAAAAGACCAAGAATTTTGTTTGTGTAACGTGTCAGAACCTTGCATGGTAATAATTGATGCGATGAATATTCTAGAGTACGTAGAAGGTCTTGAGNTTNTTGATAATCTTGAGGAAGGGATAAAACATTTCAGCTAAGCAACACGATTTTTACATAGTTAATTGCTTGCCACAACCGNAGCACTCCAGTCTCTGTATTGAAATCCTGTTCAATTGGTGTCTTGGACGTTTACTGGGACATGCGATGATCTCCCTAAGTGAGATTATGTTAGAGCAGCCTCCAACCAGTTTCTACCAAAACATATAGGATTTTCTGNTCTTGCGTCTATAAGAAAATTAACTATAATTTGTTAATTAATNATNTTCTACAACTGTAGGGGCTTTGACTCCAAGAGAGTTGGATAGTTNGATCAATTGAGCCCATGTAGGGTGNTCAATATAGATNCCATGTTCGAGACGTTGCTTCTGATTTTGGNTTTCGATTTCACCNGGGACGTAAATTTCCTGTACACCTGGCAGTGTGGGTGATGATTTTACCCATTCAATAAGATGTTCAATCTCNTGTTGGTAGGATTCGAGATCAATAAAGGCTTCGATCTTAATTGCCATCATCACAATTCCACTTGCGCCACGCGTTGGCTTGGCTTGGCTGCAACCTGCCCAAGAGAGTCCGCCAGCAATGGCGTCAATCATGAATCCTAAACCGAAGCCTTTATGCCCAAATTGAAACCCGCCGAGCGGCATAATTGCTGAACCATGTGGATTATCGTGTAAGGCTTTTGG
Source organism: Candidatus Poribacteria bacterium (assembly GCA_002729415.1). GTDB lineage: Bacteria > Poribacteria > WGA-4E > WGA-4E > UBA9662 > UBA9662. Next base: position 54,485 of record PBXZ01000057.1, read on the forward strand.
GTCGAGTATTGGTTCGCCACTNGGGTCTATCATCCAACCTTCTGGCATTTCTTCCTTGCGAGCGGCCTTAAGATTAACCTTTCCGCCTGCTACCACAGTCAAAGTCATATCAAGTAACAACGGCNCCCCATTTTTTCTTGGAACAGAGATGGCAATTGGGTTTGGAGGAATGCGGCGCGCTGATCCACCAAATGGATGCATCAAACGACCACCGCCNTTGAGNAANACAATGCCAATCATNCCCTCTGTAGCNGCGCGTGTTGGATAATCCCCCATTCGTCCGGCATGNCCACAATGGTGGAGTCCAACNATGCCGATCGTGTTAGCTTTAGCTTTTTCAATGGCTAGCTCCATGGCTTTCAGCGAAGCTACCATACCNAGTGCNCCATGGGCATCAATTACCGCATTTACAGGTGTTTCACGTATGATTTCTAGCTTATTGGCAGATGAACCTTCTTTCATAGCATTGGCATAACCTGTGGCGTTAATAACACCGTGCGAGTCGTGTCCTGCTAAATTGGCATCTACTAGATGGTNACTCACTATTTTGGCATCTTCNGCAACTCCACCAGCACCAATATACAAATTGTAAATAAATTCCCNNAGGACNGTGTGAGATATAGTTGGCATAGGCTTCCTTTTTTTTAANGAGAAATTGTAATATTATTGGCTATTTNTAGGGGAGGTTGGTTTTTNATNATGGTATCTANTATAGGGANANGTTNAAGCNNGTCCTNCTNCANAGTTTCTTCTCAATTCATTATATCTAGTCNCATATNGAATGNAAANATTTTAGTNTTCGTAAATGTGTTNTTTACAAAATGCATGTATTTACATGAGNTNTCTTTAAGTATTATCTTACAAAANTTGGATAGGAGAACTCCATGCCCATTGGTCATTTTTTTGGCGAACACGTACGTAATAGATATCCTTTTCTCTGTANTCNTTAATGGTATCAGTAAATTGGCATTTCCAGTCAAATTCCCATTGTTGTGGAGATCGGTTGAAGCGATATCCTGCACTACCTATTTTNCTGAGTCTACCAGTTCGTGCTCCTTGAATTAATCTATTCAACGGCATGTTNATTTGNTGACCGTTGATGTTTGATTTTACTATTGCTTTAGATGGCATTTCGACGTCAAGACAAACCCCTTGAGAAGCATTAGTNGAGTTATTTGGGTTNCCAAAAGTGGTTGTTGTAAAATGAATCCCAAGATCTCCATCTGGTTGCCAACGNGAGTTGTAGTAGCTTGATGGAGAACCTTCTTCTTTCTCTAGTGGTGAGACCACTTCCTGTCCTCGNAAGCGAGGTTCGACTTCAAGTATTNGCCCTTCTGAAATGCCAAACTGAACATCCCAATCGGTTTTTACNTTTCGTTCCCCCCAGCCTACTTCTAAGTATAGNTTGGTACGAATGATTTCAGGTTGATATTCCTTTGTTATATTNTATTCNGAGAAACGTTGAATGAGATTGCCATTTTTAATNATATCTATACANTCGATCGGNCCNCCACCTATGNCGTGTACTTCGATTNCTCTTTGGTCTGTGGGTTGAATTCTTGATCCCATTGCGTGATNGTTGATAGAGTACTTTAATTGAATTCGATCGCCTGTTAATGCATAAGTTCTCCGGTTACAGATGGCATCCCATATAGCGTCTCGAGTNTTTTCTCTCGCCCAGAGTCCTGTACGACCATGTCCATAACTGCCAGGGTGTGCACTATGATGATCAGTGGAACCAACCACCCCGAAAAAATGATTTTGGCTGAGCCCATATTGCATGGTGCTTTCATGGTCAGAAGGTCCCATTACGTGTAGGAAAGGTCTTGTGTTTTCATTAGCTTCACTGCAGCCATGCATAGATATAATTTCCACTACTGGTGAAAAATCTTCGTCGAAGGTTTGCCAGTTAATTCCACGTTGTCCTTGCTTATAGCCGATATGATGTGGCAAAGAAATAACAGCAATATTTTGGCTTTTCAGTTCACTGAGCTTTCGATGAAGTTGCGCTAAATCTTCTACTTCTAGGATTTCTCCGGAAGATCCTTTATAAATTATAGTACGATCCCCATCAGCGCAGGAATGCATTTCGAAACTTAGGAAAGTTACGAACTTACCGTCTTCGTTTTGTTCTTCGACTATCTTCTGTACATCTGGCCATAATCTTCTCAGTCGTGAGAATCCTGCTTCATGAAAATCAATAATATATTGTATTTCATTGTCTGGTTCTGGCATGTCAGGCCATAGAGCATGCCCTGTGATAGAACAGAAATCAAGTTGTTCTTTTGCGTTTAGAAGTGCTTCCTCGATACTTCCATGTCCATAGGATATACCACAGTGATTATGTAAGTCACCGTAATAAATATTGAGTTCTTTGTAAGTTTGCATTAGTACCTTCGTTCGAATATGTCTTTGCTTCTCAGCACGTATTAATTAGGAAAGTGTGGAATTGTTAGTTGACTGCTTTTTTAGCAAGTCTGAATTTTTTTCTGGTAAAATCACTCCATTCTTTCAATTTTCGGTTCCTGAAATTTTGATCTTCCCATCCATTGATACTAATCTGTGTTGCTTCATTTTCAGTTATTGGTATTTGAACCAAGATATCCAAAGCAGCCTCCCTTTTTTCTGGAATTGAACATTCGTTGATGAGCTTCCATGTGGATGCTAGTTGTCTGTGAAAATCGACGATTAGTACGCCAACTAAATCACGGACCATTTTCCAACGAGTACCGCCTTTAATCGGATCGTACTGGATCGGCACAATTTTTTGGGCGAAAGGATTAGGGACTGTGCAGCGCTGTCCTAAAGTTTCGTATAGCCTAGGAATAATGGCTGGTCGGTATAGAGGACTATTCCATTTAGGACCTTCAGGATCAGTGTTGCTAAGAACCCATAATTTTTGTCCTGATTCGGAGAGAACAAAATCGACAAATTTCTTAGCAATTTCAATGTTAGGGGCTCCTTTTAGTATGCCTATTGAATCTGGGGCGATGACTGCAGCATCAGAGGGTAGAATATATTTGATTCTGTCTCCCAGTTTTGCCATTTCTGCATATGCGAAGAAGTCTATTGTCATTCCATATATGACTTGTCCTCGTACTATTTGTTTGGGGATGAGGTTCGAACCACTCAGAAATCCTTTGATGTTAGCCCCTATTTTTGTAATGATTTCCAACCCGTTCTCCCACCCATATTTTTGCAGGATAATTTCATAAATCATTAATGCGCTTCCACTCAACCGTGGGTCGGCGGCGCCTATTTTTCCTCGTAGTTCGTACTGGGTTAAGTCTTCCCATGTGGTTACACGTGGCAAATCGAATTTTTTTCGCAACTCTTCATTNTTCATGATGCCGAAACTGGAGATGGTAGCCGCATACCATTGATATGCTGGATCGTATATTGGGATGCCATATATGTGGTTGGGCAATTGTCTTAATTGGGGCTGGGGGATCTTGTAACTAGTGAAATATCCTTTTTCTGCAAACATCATATAAGTATCCACACCGCCGCCAAAATAGATATCTACTTCAATACCTTCCTGTCTTCTTTGAAATTCTAATTCAATAAAACGGGAGCCTTGTGATAGCCAATTTATTTTTACCTTTTTATTGGTCTGTTGTTTGTACCAGTTTTTAAATGCCAGATCAAATGATTTAGTAATACCTTCCCAATGAGGGCCAATAATTGTTAAAACGTCTGGCTTTTGTATCTCTGCCCAAGAGGATTTATATAAGCAACATAATAATAGTATATAAAAATAAAGAGGTTTTTTGTCCATTGGTTACACTTTGGTATATATGATGCTAAGGGACGTATGGTTGGGTGAAAGTTTAAATGCCATTAAGATTTATATCACAAATAGTGTAACGTAACTTTGCGTGGAAGTCGTAAAGACTTCTTAGATATGGTTTGTTTATAGCAATGGAATTGGTTATAAGGCGAACTGTTCAGGTGCTTGTAGCTACCGGTTTGCTGGAATCCTTTCTGAACTATTTTGATTCAGTATATAAATGCGGATTCGACTGCTGAAAATTTGACCGGGTTTAAGGATAATGAGTCCCGCATCAATTCCCTTTTCCTGCAGATTGACGGCGTCAGTTGGACATGTGTAGGGTTCGAAACAAATAGATGCGCGATCTGGTGGGGTGTAAACGACTAGTTCCCGAAACTGTTCATCGGCTTCCAGAACCATTTTGGTGTCAGCACCTCTATCATCGATTATGCAGCGACTAACACCATCTACTAGGCTTAAATCGGTGAATACATCGTCAAATTTCATTCCAGAAAAGGTCTTACCTGCGCGAAGATCAAAGGTCTCATTGACATCATAGATATGACCAGTTGGTAGAAATTGGTCAAGTTCCCAATATTTTGCGGCAGGTACAAAAATGAGGCAATTTTCCGCTGATGATTTTCTGGAAAGTGGTATAGAGAAATAGGGATGGATACCATATCCCATTGGCATATTGTGATCACTGAGATTAGATACGTCAGTTACCATAGTTAAGTTAGCTGACTTCAGTTTGTAGGTGATTTTAAGCTGGAATGTAAATGGAAACTGTCTTTCGATATGTGGATAATTTGCTGAATTAAGACCACAGACGATGGTAGCTCCGTCATCTGTGCTTGTCGAATCAACATAAAATGGTTGATCGACGACCAATCCATGAATCGAATTCGGGGATTTTGGAGCTTTATCAAAGGTGTATGGCTTGCCTTCAAACAAGAAATGCCCTTGACGTATTCGGTTTGGAAACGGGAATAATATGGGATTCCCGTAGCCGGATGGTCGTTGTGCCAGTGTCTTTAAGTCTGGCGGTGGTTCGATGATATTGATTGATTCTGTGCCAACGGTTTGTGTGAAGCTATAACAATTATTGCCTAATTTCGGTATAATTTTTGCCGAAGCTTGCCTTTTGATGTCCCGTAATGTGAATACCTCGAATCCATCAATATTAGCTTGGTCTACTGTGTATCTTTTGGTACTCATTCTGGCTCTCCAGATTCATTGCGGGTGAAATCGGTACCATACCACTCGGGAAATTCTAGATTTTTTGATGTCTTCCATGCGGTTACATAGAGTTGAGCGGTGAATTGTGTGGCCAGCGTAGAAAGATGATGTACAAAATTGGTGACTTCTGGTTTCAAAGACGGATGTTTTTCGTTTTCGGATGGAAATTGATCTGCCAGTTGGTATACTCTGTCTACTTCTTTGTGTCTAGCATGTGACATTGTTATAATGCTGGGCATTAAATTTTCGAATGGTTGGATTTTCAGGCCTGTTGCCAGTTTTTTTGGGGCTAAGTCTAAGTTTTCTATGATAGCGTCAACTTTGTAGTGAATTCCCTTATTAGATATGACAGACCCGTTTTTGTCGACGCGGCCGTTGTAATGAATTGTTAGGTGCAGTGGTTGCGACATGTCCTGAGCATAGTGAGAGAGGATCCCAGCGTAAACTAGGCATTTCTGTTGNATATGGGGATTTTTCGGATAGCGTCGGTGTTCNGTAAAAGCAACTGCGAGTCGTTCAGTCCACTCTGCTANAGTATAGATCAAAAAGCCTGCTTTCTCNGGTTTTACGTTGAGTTGGTTNCATAACTGAATGTATTCGTAACGTGTTTCTGGCAGTTTGTTNCCTCGCAGNAGTTCGTAGTCACAGTAGTGTTCGGGACGCTCAGTNCTNCGCAGGTGTATGGGGCCACTTCTGAGAACTTGCGGATCAGCTGAGCAATGTGCAATCATTGCTTCTCCGTTCCGNAANAACTNNGGNATATCTGACTCAGAGAGTGAATAGACTGATGCTTTTGATAGAATTACGTGCCCATTTGGCCACCAAGCTAAACCTAAATTCGCGATCAGCATTGGGATAATTAATAAGCTTGTTAAAAGCCCTCTCATTTTCATAACTCCTTTGAAANTTCTATGNGGATTATGGTTTTTNAGTGCCTTAAATGCNGTGGCGTTTTTTGGACTCACTTTTTTGACTTTCCTTGATTGGCGACTGCTTCCATGGCTTTCTTAACTTCTTCTTCGTTTCCTAGATAAAATTTATCGATTNGCTTCAAGTTCGCGTCCAATTGGTAAACGAGAGGAAGTCCGGTTGGAATATTAACTTGAAGTATCTGNTCCTCAGACAAGGACTCTAGGTCTTTGANCAACGCACGTAAGCTGTTTCCATGTGCTGTGATGAGTACATTCNTACCAGAAGTGATTGCAGGCACAATTTTTTTATTCCAATATGGTAAGAACCGATTGCATGTGTCTTCAAGGCATTCTGTTAAAGGAAGTTCAGATTTGTCCAGGCCNAGGTAGCGTGGNTCGCTACCGGGATAGTATTTGCTATCCTCTGTTAGGGCGGGAGGTGGTATGCTATAACTCCNCCGCCAAATTAGTACCTGATCTTCACCATGTTTATCAGCAGTTTCAGCTTTATTTAATCCTTGTAGTGCACCATAATGTCGTTCGTTCAAATGCCATGAATTAACTACTGGGATCCACATGAGATCCATCTGCTCAAGTGTAAGCCATAATGTTTTAATCGCACGTTTTAGCAAAGAAGTATAGGCAATATCGAAACCATAGCCTGCTTCTTTNAGGACATCACCTGCGGTTATCGCTTCTTTTACACCTTTTTCGGATAATTCCACATCGACCCAACCAGTGAAACGGTTTGTTTTGTTCCAAAGGCTTTCACCGTGTCGTAGGAGAACAAGTTTATACATGGATATTCCTTTCTAGTACTAGCAGATTGATAAATTTTGAAACCCTCGTTCAATTGACCAGTGNCGATCGGAAGTCTGAAAGACTTTTGCATTAGTCACTCCCGTTTTNCTGATCATTGTCTCGACTTCGNCAGTGGTCAGCGCAGCGAACAAGGAGTCGCGAAACAATTTGCGTTGATATNGGGTGTCTTCTCTGGCGTATGTATCAACGATTTTTTCTATTGCNATGGTACTTTNCANTCGAAGTAAATCTTGGATGTATAGCAGACCTTGTGGTTTCAGAACACGTTCGATTTCCAAAATNACGGAAGATGGATNTGGGATATGGTGGATGATGCTGTTTGAGAAAACTCCATCAAATGATTGNTCCTTATATGGTAAGTTCTTGGCATCTGCTTTTTNCAGTGAAATTCGATCAGTTAATTTCGCCTTGTTAANATGCTNCTGCCCGATGTTGAGCATATTGGATGATAGGTCTATAGCAGTAATTTGGATNTTAGGGACACGTTTTGCTAAAATAATTGGGATTCTNGCTGTGCCAGTTCCAAGATCGAGAAAGTGTCCNTCAGCAACGCCAAGATCTATAAGTNGATCGACAAATGCTGTATTTACTTCAAGGAAGTCCATGGCATCGTATGCCTTGGCTTCCTCAATNGTATCCATAACTTCTGGTTCTAGAATGCGNTTCATTCTATGNGTTCCTTGGTTTGGCCAGTGATTTCAGTTTTGCNAGTGCTTCCTGCTCCTCNTCAATCCANGGTCGNGGNAGAGGTTTTTCCAGACGCTTACCAGGTGATCCGAGCACNAGGATATAGGCACGGCGAACCTCAATTGTGGTGTTGGGACCTGCATAATGAAGTGTTCGNCAATGATGAAATGTGGCACCAGCTGCTGGAATGGGACAAGCTACTGCCTGAGAAGGATCTAGATCGTCTGTTACCAAACCGTGAATNAGAGGATNATTGTTTATATGACGATGNAAGCGCACTTTGCCTTTATGAGATTTAGGAATGAATTGCATACATCCACTTTNAGTGGTAGNGGGGTCAAGTGGCATCCAGATACTNAGTCTATGTGGAAGTTCTGATGGATTCCAGTATGCTTCGTCTTGNTGCCAAGGTGTTTCAGCACCAAATTTGGCTGGTTTCAAGATCATATGTCCGCCACCGTTGACGTTNTCTTTATTAACTTTAAGTAACTTTGCTGCTAATGTGTGAGCGTTTTTAAAAAATATGGTTTCACGCAATTCCGGAAANTGGCTTTCAGGACCAAGTACCTGTGGAAGTACCTCGCGACCTGTATGTGCTCTNGGTCCTCCNAGATCGAAGTACTGGCCTTNTTCTTCACCTACTCGTTCTTGAAAAAGTTTGTTGTATATCTGTTTCAGCCACTCGATTTCTTCATCCGTTGTAATACGATCAATGCTTANGTAACCGTTATCGTTGAAGNAATNCACTTGGTTGGGNGTAACATCTACTTGAAAATTTGTGTTTGGTTTAATCATCNATCCTCCCAATGTATGNNACAGAAATTAAGTGGAAACTAAATTGATGCTANTTNTGTATCAAGATTGAANTTNCAANGACAGTAAGTGTTTNGGTCTCAGGATTATCTTACGGATGNTGGTATATCCGCTGCGCAACGAAAGCCTATATCGTTTCCATGGTGGTTGGGCAAATAAAAGCTTCGATACGATTGTGATGCATGTACTTGNTTAATTNCTGATGGGCCTCCCAGTACAATTCGNAAGGTTCTATTATCNTTGNCTTGNGNGTTAGCCTTGGGAANTCTTTTNTTATGATTTTCATTGTAAGAATCTAAACACCATTCTCTTAAGTTTCCTNACATATCATNTAGNCCATAACCGTTAGGNTAAGGTGTTCTAGCCAGNTTTTTTTCGGGTNACTTGCTGATATTAGCTACATCNTCTGTTGTTTCTANGCTGTTTCTANGANNTGNTCCNTNTTTCAAAACACCGCCGCGTGAAGCATACTCCCATTCGTCTTCTGTGGGTAAACGTTTTCCNATCCAGTTTGCGTATGCCATAGCGTCATACCAACTGATGTGAACCATGGAATGTNGATCAGTGGGAGCGTATGCTTTNATCTCGTCCCAGTTTGGGGCAGGATAGTGAGTAGCTTGGATAAATTTCTTATATTGAGCAACGGTTACTTCATGTTTGTCCATGTAGAATGTATTGANATTTATTGTNTATGTATGGGGTTCGTTTTGCATGNTGTTTTGGTTTCTTATCTGCAANTTNCCGGAAGGNATTTTGACAACTTTGTTCATNGATAAAGCAACGGTTTTAAANCGTCCNNTTGTTGTAACTGNGCTTTTGCTGTAATCGNTTNNGTTGTGTTNTGATTTTTTTTTATCTANGTTNTTTTTGCTNGCGATTTGGAACGGCTGGTTCAGGAGGGNGGTGTTCTTNTTATTCATAGCTAAGGCAACATTCTGAAATTTTCCTGCCTTCAGTGTGTTAACAGTGTNNAGTGGAGTGGATTGTGTTTGGATTTCCTCTTCTGGNAAAAAAGNTTCNTNTGGTATNTTAATATTTTTTTTCTGNGCCCANTTTGTTTTGAAAGTCTCCGATCTTTCCTTTTTCTGGNTTTTNAATTTGGAATCTTGCCTTTGAAATAAGTCAATTACGATTCTGTTTGGATTGGTCAGTACAAAGATTTNCGGCTCAGCCGGGATGCGTAAAGGAAANGTGAATATAACCCGNTTATTAGGCAATTCGAGAAAATTCATGTTTTTTTCTAAAATTGGATTGAAGATGCTAATTTGAATACTTGGTTTAATTTGGNAAGGAATTACTAAGTCAAAAATTTGTAAAGCGATTTGATTGGNACCTTTTTTTTCTATGTAGTTAACTTTTTCGCTNAANTCGAGTACAAGNCGAGTTTTTTGTTCTTCGTAATGATAGTGAAATCGCATGGCAGTTAACTGTNCATGGTCGTTTAAGGCTAGAACGTCAANTGTTATTAGCAAGATACTACACAAAATTGTTTGTATAACCTGTATCTTCATACTTGCTTCNTGACCATAAAGAAAACCGGAATNTGCTTTGCCTAATTATAGTAGAATCCATTAATAAATTCAAAGCTGATGTTCAANCNAGGAAAAATGAGAGCATAGCAATCTTGAATATTGTCTCATTTTCGGTTATAAATAGTCGTTTGTATATATGCAAAGGTGCACTGGAATCTACAATAGTATATGGGATTGTGCCGATTGACCTAATCTGAAACTGCTGAATTTCGACATATGGACGTAATTAGATCTTATCTTAGAGTAATCCGTTATCCACTTTTTGCGATTCCAATTGTAGCTACGTTACCTGGTGCTTTGATCGCATCATCAGGTCAACTGTCATGGCGCGTTGGATTGGCTCTTCTCATCGCATTACTTGGTTACTTTGCTGGTATGATGAAAAATGACTATTTTCATCAGGATCGAGATCTGATTGTCAATCCACATCGACCAATTCCTTCAAAAGATCTTTCTTCTCACCAGGTACTGGTTTCTGCCAGTGTGATATATATTCTGTGTGTTGTTTTCGGTTTTATGCTTAACTATAAAGCTGGATTATTAGTGATCTTTTTGGTGATGATTTCACACCTTTATAATGCGATTTTAAGCCAATGTGGTGTGTGGGGTAGTGTTAGCCTTCCAATAGGAATTGGGACACTGAGTGTGTTTGGTGCTATTGCTGTGAGTGGACAGGTGCCGCGGTTAGTTTGGTATTCTTTTACCGCAACGGCGCTTTACGATTTTGGGACTCATATCATTACAACTTTTAAAGATATTGAGTTAGATCGTCGGGTTGGTGTGCTCTCAACCCCTCTGCAATTGGGTGTGTGGCCTGCACTGATCTTATCAGCAGTGGCAACATTTTTTTCCTTTGGTGTTGCAGTTCTACCATATTGGACGGAAAGTGTAAGTTGGCATTATATATCTTGGGTAATATTGGCATTGGTTGCCACTGTCGTTGCAAGAATACCGCTGTATATTGATCCGAACGAAGAAAATGGATATTTGGCACTCAAAGGCTCTATGGTTGGTGCGATTGTGTTTTTTCCCTGTTTGATCGGAGTTAAGCTTGCGTTTTGGCAATCGGCACTCATAGTTTTACCTTTGCTGTTGCTAACCTTAACTCTGTTAGAAATTAGTAAACAAAAAGTTTAGGATGTAGGATCGATTTTGACTGGAACTATACAGGGATCTACCACACCTAATATCGAGAAAGAAACCAATAAATTTTCTCGAATCCACTTTGTGATATTAGCTTTTGCATTTTTTGGTCATGCGATTGCGGCTCTGTTCTATGCCGTAATTATTGACAATCCGGTGGTTGCGCGTGCTGCTTATTTCGGACTAAAGTTGTTCGTAAATACTATCCCATTAATTTGGTTCTTTTGTCTTGATCGTCAGAAAATCAGATTGCCATCGTTTCAATCAGCCGCCTGTTTTGCAGGTTTGCTGTCTGGTCTCCTTATAGCCAGTTCGTTGGTTTTCCTCCATGAATTTGTTCTAGCGAAGTACATTAAAATTGATGGTCTCTATGAAAAAGCAGCTGTATATGGTTTGCGAGATCATTTCTTTTGGTTTGCTACTTTTTTATGTGTTGTGAATTCAGGAATGGAAGAGTACTACTGGCGGTGGTTTATATTCGGAAAATTTCGGCAGTTGATGCCGGTTTCTCTGGCAATTTTCCTATCATCAATCAGTTTTACGTTACATCATATCGTTGTCCTTTTTGTTTATATTCCAGATTTGTCGATGGTTATTCTATTTAATCTGGGGGTCTTCGCTGGGGGGCTAATTTGGGCAGGGCTTTATCAAAAGTTCTCAAATTTCTGGGCGATTTGGTTAAGCCATCTGATTGTGGATGTAGGTATTATGGTAATAGTATACAAAATTTTGTTTCCATTAGCTTAGATAGCAATTTGATGTGCTTGAGAGAAACACAATTTACGCACGATGTGGACAACAATTATATTACCGATGGCAGTTGATGCAACCAGCATCAGCATCACGATAATCTGATATTTAATTGCCATTAATGGGTTAACCCCACTGAGAATTTGTCCTGTCATCATGCCTGGTAGTTTTACCAATCCCACTGTCATCATGGCGTTGATTGAAGGGATCATTCCCGCTTGAATTGCGTCGCGAAAAATTTTGACAGTTGCTTCTTGGTATGTTGCACCCAAACTGAAGAAAAGCTCAATTTCATCTCGTTGGTTTTTAATGTCTGAAAAGAGGCGATCCAGCGAAATTGCGATTGCTGTCATTGAGTTGCCAATAATCATGCCACTTATAGGAATAAAGTATTGTGGTTTGTACCATGGCTTGACCTGAATAATAACAGCAGTAACTAGTATTGTGATAACTGTATAGCTGATAATCATGGAAATGAATATGGGTAAAAAAATGCTGATAGAATCTTCCTTGTTACGAGATTGGATTGCATGGGTTGCCCAGAAAACCATCGATGTGTACAAGACTAAAGTTAGTACAAAACTCTCGATTTTGAAAATATATTGCAGTACATAACCAACTAGAAAGAGTTGTGCGAAGGTCCGAACAGTTCCCCAAGCTAAATCCTTTTCCAGCTTGAGTCTTAGTGTCAGCGATGTCAACCCAGAAATAAGAATAAAAATAAGGCACAGGGAAAGTTTGACCGGTGTGATTTCAATCATTTCGATCATTTTTCTTCCCCCATTATACTGTCTTGATTTAGTGTGAATTTTTTTACTATTGCTCTTTTGGGTATGAAATCGAGATGTGTGACCAAAAGAACAGTTGTTTTTTTCTCTACATTGATTTGTTCGATAGCGTTTTCCACGATTTTTTGCGACTCTGAATCTAGGGCAGAGGTCGGTTCGTCGCAGAGTATGATTTCTGGTTCGGAAAGAAATGTTCGAATTAAAGCAATTCGTTGTTTCTCACCTACCGAGAGATTTTGTGCGTTACTTTGGAGATCTATGCTTGTAAGTAGAAAGTTTCCTAGCATCTGCTCTAGGATTTTTTGTGATGGTCGGTTTAGTTGACGACCCGATTTGAAATGAAAAGGTAAATTAAGATTGTCTTCGATTGAGCCTGCAATCATGGTTGGTGTTTGTTGCAGGTAACCAATTCGACGGCGTAAGCTTGTAATTTGGTGATCGGTAATCGGTTTGTTATCAATCCAGATTTGTCCTTCAGTTGGTTCGTGCAGCCGATTTAGCAACCGTAAAAAACTTGACTTCCCAATACCTGATTTACCTCGGATTAAAATGAAATCACCATGTTCTACTGTCAAATTTATGTTCNCAAATAATGGCGATTTTTCTTCAAACTTTAAGCTGATNTTTTTTAGTTCAATTTTCATGTCGGTAAGATATTGACTCTTAATGTCTTATTGAGGTATTATAATTTTTGGATTCAATATGTCAAAGTATTGAACCAAATTCATCTAATTCCAATATCCAAAACAAGGAGTAGTTATGGTTGGCAATACCGTCGAAATTACAGATGGTAACTTTGAAGAAGCAGTTCTGAATTCAGATACACCGATTGTTGTTGATTTCTGGGCAGAATGGTGTGGTCCATGTAAACAGATTGCCCCAGTTCTTGAGGAACTTGCTACTGAACATGCAGATACCTATAAGATTGGCAAGCTGAATGTTGACGANAGNAGGGAAAATGCTATGCAATATGGTATACGCAGTATCCCTACAATGTTAGTTTTTAAAAANGGTCAAGTTGTTGAAACGATTGTTGGTGNGTTGCCCAAAGCTCAGATCCATTCTAAGATTACTGCCGNTCTATAANCATTCTGATNNTTTTCTGGTNAAAAATTAAGAAACTCAGATCAAAATGATCTGGAAAATGATTTATAACACGATCGGCATAGCTGCAATTTTNACTGGTTTTCAGGTTGCCTCGCTGTTCAATGCGAAAATTCGGCAAGGGATTTTGGCGCGTAAAACTGCTTTTAGGCAACTCGAAGAACAACTGGAANTGGTGCCAGATTTTACAAAAAGGGTTTGGTTCCATTTTACTTCAGTTGGTGAGTTTGAACAAGCTAAGCCTTTAATCGAGTCGATAAAAGGAAATGCCCAGATCATTTTGACCTATTTTTCGCCGTCTGTTCGTCCGAATGTTCTTGAATATCCTCATTGTGATGCACATACATATCTACCGCTTGATACAGCTATAAATGCGAAACGNTTATTTNATTTAATTAGGCCAACAGTGTTGGTTTTTTCTAAGTTTGATATCTGGCCAAACTTGGTTTGGGGTGCTTTTGATCAGGGTATTCCAACTGTCTTGATCGCTGGTACTCTTCATCAGAAATCGAAAAGGTTGCACCCNATTGCAAGGNCNTTCTTCAAACAGGTNCATAATAAGCTTACGCTCCATTGTGTGATTTCTGAATCGGATGCAGAAAGATTTAAGCAACTTTGNGGTGATGACTCNCAAGTTGAAGTGACGGGTGATACACGTTTCGATACCGTTTATANTCGCGCTATAACGGTCAAANTGGATCAATCCCTTCTTGCTCAGTCCTCCTTCAGGTACCCANTTNTTATAGCTGGCAGCACTTANATTGAGGAGGANGAGATTCTACTGCAAGCCTATGANCTTCTGCGTTGTGGGGAAANAAATGGACTACTACACTTGATNGTTGTTCCTCANGAACCNACAGTTGAGCATATACAAAAGTTCTGTTCAAAACTTGATCTGTTGNGNTTTTCGTACATNCTGTTTTCNGATCTGAAAAGCGAAATGGATCTCAGTGNAANGGANGTTATCGTCATCGANACTNTCGGATTATTAGCAGAACTATATAAAATCTGTGACATTGCCTTTGTCGGTGGTAGTTTTCATGGAAGGGTACANAATGTTATGGAACCNGCGGCTATGGCTAAGCCAATTGTATTTGGNCCACGGATCGAAAACTCGTATGAAGCGGGACTCTTAAAAGAACGCCACGCAGCNCAACAGGTCTACAACGCNTCCGAAANGGCCGANATTTTCAGAGANTTGATATGTTCATCTCAACTTCGCCAACAAATGGGGGAGNTAGCAAAAGCNGTGATCGTTGAGAACCTTGGTGCTTCTCNACGNTCACTNGATCACTTGGAAAGATTTCTATAATCTATCAAGGAGTAAAAAAACTTATATTAATGCTTGATGGATATGTTTCCCGCCGCGTGAAAGCGCGATTTGAATTCCTTCCGGTGATTCAAGCGACTGGTTGTAGTCGATTCCAAGGCAATGGTAGATTGTTGCCGATAGATCTTCAGGATGTACTGGTAGATCCGCAGGGGCTTCGCCGTAGTCATCGGAAGATCCGATGACTTGTCCTCCTTTAATTCCTCCACCAGCTAGCATGATTGAGAATACTCGTGAGTGATGATCTCTCCCCCCATCATGGTTAATAATTGGCGTTCGGCCAAATTCTCCCATTACTAGAGTAAGTGTACTATCTAGCAAACCTCGGTTGGATAGGTCATGGATCAGCGTTGCAACTGTTTGGTCGAAACGACTGAGTCGACTGCTCAATGATGAAAAGATGTTGTTATGGTTATCCCACCCGCCTAGATCAACGGTGGTAAATCGAACTCCAGCCTCAACAAGCCGACGTGCAAGCAGGCAACTTTGCCCAAACCGATCTCTGCGATAAGCATCACGTAATTTTCCACTTTCTTTGCTGAGATCAAAAGCAGCACGTGCATCGGCAGAACTAATCAGGTTGTAGGCTGCGGTGTAGAATTCATCAGTAGCAACTGCTCGACTGCTCCCAGATTCATGTTTTTTGAAGGCAGCGTCAACCAATTCACGCAACGTTTTGCGTCGATCGAAACGTTGCTGTGTGACTTTATTGGGTGTGACAAGGTCACGAACCTTAAAGTTCTGGCTGGCAGGATCTCCATTTAACGAAAACGGATCTAGTGCTGAACCGAGAAAACCGCCTCCACCGTAAGCGATAGGAGAGGGGATGGCTATGTAAGGTGGTAACGCACTGGTCTGTTCCTTTTGTTCTGCCACAATTGAGCCATAACTTGGTACAGCAAAACCGGGTAAAGGGCGAAAACCTGTCATCATGTAGTGTGTCCCGCGTTCGTGTGCCGCTTCAGGTGACGTCATCGATCGGATCAGACATATTTTATCCATCTGCTGTGCTATTTTGGGTAGGTGCTCGCAGATCTTGATGCCAGGTGTGTTTGTTTTAATTGGTTTGAAAACACCGCGAATTTCTTCCGGAGCCTCGGGTTTCAAATCCCAGATATCAAGATGGCTAGGACCACCGCCAAGCCAGATTAAAATGACGGACTTGGCCTTCCCTTGAAATTGATCTGATTTTGCCATGGTTTCGAGTCGAAACAAATCTGTCATGCTGAGTCCTAGTGTTCCAAGCATGCCCACTTTAATAAAATCTCTACGGTGGAAGTTGGCGCAATCTGTAGCATATGCTGATTTTTTGGTCATCTTTGCTATCCTCTTCTTAAACTTATGAAAAAAATATTCTTGATAAACTCATTTGGCTGAATTGTGCTTTGTCTCAGCTGCGGATCATCTTCCGTGAATTTTGCTCCGTTCTCAATCCGTTGTAGGTATGGTAATGTATTCCTGAAAATTAAGCTCAAAGCGTAATCTCCTTACGTGACTTACTATTCCATTAGTTTTCAATGAAAACAGTGAGTACTTAGGGGAAAAGGTTAATTTGCCTGCCACGATAGCCATAGGGAATTTAGGATAGTGATCGGTTTCCGGATTCAATGTCAGTAGCGATAGATCTAATTCTAGTATATCGAAGAAATCACGTCTACATTATGGCAATGTTCTTGAATTGTTGTCAAGTATTCTACTTCAGTCTTTCATTTGTTGGTTTTGCGTTAGTAATGGCTATGAGCTGTGGAAACCGAAAGTGTAGTAATAGTCTGTCTAAGGATTGCCTTGTCCAGTTATAATACCTATGCTATAATCGCCCAGCGTGTGTTAATCTCTGTTATGATAGCATTTGCTTAAGTTTAAAGAATTTTAGGGGGTATTTTATAAATGGGTCGAAACGAAAATGCGACTGATTATGATGGAGGAAATGGGGAAAGTACCTCCATTCTCATTGGTATTGTCGTTGCAATTATTCTCGGCGTTATTATTGGAGGATATGCACCGGAATTTGCTAAACATTTTGATATTCTGGGCCAGATTTTTCTCAATTCGTTGAAGATGATTGTGGTTCCGTTAGTTGTCCTTTCGATGATTGTTGGTATTACAGGATTGGGTGATATTAGAAATATTGGAACGATTGGTGGTCGTACTGTACTTTATTATATGGTGACAACAGCGATTTCTGTGATTATTGGAATAATAATGGTTAATATTGTTCGTCCTGGTGTTGGTATTTCAGCGGGGGAAAGGCATCTCGAGTCCTTGTATACTTTAGATGGTCGTACAGTTAATATAGGAGATAAGAGTTGGGACAAAAAGGGTTTTAAGAACTATGAGCAGAAGGGGGATAAGAAATATCTGCTTGTCCTTTCTGATCAGAATGTTCAAGGTATTATTGAATCGGTTACTCAAAATTCGGCAACGGTTAAAACTTGGAAATACGTTGAGGCTGGTGATGTCTACTACGTTCAAGCAGGTGATACTGAGAAGGCTCTTCGTACAGTAAATGGTCAAATCATATCTGCAGATCCTGATTTGGTAACTAGAGGGACAGGTGTTGAAATCAGATTGCCAATTGCTGATAAGGTAGCAAGCAAGAAGGATAAAGGGATTGTGGATACAATGAAGGAAGTTGTCCTTGGCAATTCGGTTACTGGCAAGCAAGGGCTGATTCCCATCAACATCTTTAAGGCCATGGTACAGATGGACATTTTACCTTTGATCTTTTTTTCATTGTTGCTTGGTGCTGCTCTGACAGTGGTAGGTGGATACGCCGAAACTGCTATTAACACCATTTCGGCTCTGAATGATGGGGTAATGAAAATTGTACATTGGATTATGGTTGTCTCACCTATAGGGATTTTCGGTTTAATGGCTGGTAGGATTGGTAAAGAAGGTGGCTTTGCTGGTTTTTTACCCGAATTGGTTGCTGTTGGCAAGTATAGCTTTACCGTATTGCTCGGCTTAGGTATTCACGGCGTCGTGGTTTTACCACTCATTCTCTGGTTAATTGGTAGAAGAAACCCCATTACTTATGTTTCTGGTGTTTCTACTGCTTTACTTAATGCCTTTTCTACTGCTTCTAGTTCAGCTACACTTCCTCTTACCATGGAAGGTGTCGAGAGCGGCAACAAAATTTCGAATCGGACCTCGAGTTTTGTCTTGCCATTGGGTGCAACTATCAACATGGATGGTACAGCGCTTTACGAAGCTGTGGCTGCGATTTTTATCGCCCAAGTTTATGGTGAGGAACTTGGTTTTGCCAAGCAGCTGGTGATTGTGTTGACGGCGACGCTCGCGGCCATCGGTGCTGCTGGGATTCCGCAAGCAGGATTAGTCACTATGGTGATCGTGCTCAGAGCTGTTGATCTTCCCATCGAAGGAGTCAGCTTAATTTTGACCGTTGATTGGCTTTTGGATCGTTTCCGAACGACTGTCAATGTCTGGGGTGATAGTGTTGGGGCTGGAATTATTGAAACATTAGAGAGTAATGATGCTGAATCTGCAACGACCTAGTATGGATAGAGGGGATGGATAAACAAAATACTGCATCCAGTGAAAAGATTACCAGTGGCTCAATGATCGCCATTGTTGTGATTATTTTTACTGGATGTTGGGTTGCGTTTGCCTATAATCAAAACTTAGGAGTAGATGACAGTCAATCTGTTTTGCTTCTGCACCCGATTGTCGCGGTTTTATTGATTGCGCTTCTCGTCCGAGTTCGGAAACTCATAGAAGTGCCTAGCATTGTTTATATGTTGATTGTTATGATCAGCCTCTGGCTTTTAATCAATTTGTCAAATATGCTAATGCCCTTCTTTTTTGGATTTGGACTTGCCTATTTCTTCCGGTTTATTGTTGGGGAAATCCAAGAAATTCCGCTGCCGTTCGGAAGGCGATTGCGTGTTCCAAAGATTGTAGCGAGTCTTATTCTCTTTGGCCTGACACTTGGTATTATCGGTTTGTTGTTTTGGATTGTGATACCCCAAATTGTTGATCAGACGTTGGGTATGAGCGAAGGCTTGGTCAAATTCTACCGAGATACGATTGTGCCCTTTGTCGCAGGTACCAGCGAAGAAAAAGGTGTCCTCGATAAGATCGAGGATTTCGGGAATAATTCAAGTTCGAGTTTGATCCGTAAAGTAACCCAATTTGCTAAGTATGAGGGGCAAAAAATTGTCGATCAGGTGCAAAATTACCTTACAGCTAACTTGGGGTCTCTGGCTGAAACGGGAACAGATTTTTTTGGTCGTGTTTTCCGGCGCTTTTCTTCAATGGCCATTGGTGTTGGAGGGTTTTTAACTACAGCGTTTCTGACGTTAATGGTGTTGATCTATGCTGGACATTCACTGGAAACTTATGTTGGAAACTTTGTTGATTTATTTCCATTAGAGAAACAGGGCCATGTATGGCAGTATCTACATGAAATCAACAAGAACATGGAAGCTTTTTTGCGTGGGCAGGTAGTTGTAATTCTGGTGATTAGTTTGATCTCGATAGTTGTTTATTCTATCATTGGCGTGCCGTTTGCACTTGTTGTTGGCTTGATGGCGGGTATTTCAAACGCCATTCCAACCTTTGGTCCCTTTATCGGTGGTGTGTTTGCGATGCTTTCCTTACTGATGGGATTTGCCGCAGGAAATTTCTTGCTTGTTGGTTTCTTAATTCGTGTGGTTGCCATAATCTGCGCCATTCTGGGAATCCAAGCAATAGATAATTCACTCATTTCACCGAGGATTATGAGTAACGCTGTTGATGTTGATCCACTACTAATTATGTTTGGTGTGATTGTTGGCGCCTCAATTTTTGGCTTTTGGGGGGTTATTCTAGCTATTCCTGTAATTGTTGTTTTAAAGTCAATTGTAACGGTTTCAAAAGAGTTATGCACATGAGTTTACCAATTGTAGCGATTATTGGACGTCCAAATGTCGGCAAATCGTCATTGTTCAATTTAATTGCCAAAAAACAGATCTCAGTGGTTCACGATTATCCTGGTGTTACTCGAGATAGGATCTACGCTGATATTGAGTGGGACGATTGCTGTTTTACAATTGCTGACACTGGCGGATTGGATGCTAAGCCGGAAGAAGAGCTGATCGATCAGGTGCAGCATCAGGTCGAGACCGCGGTAGAAGAAGCAAAAGTAATTGTTTTTCTCGTTGATGTCCGAACTGGTGTTATGCCACACGATCTGTTAGTAGCAGAGAAACTGCGACAGGCTGATAAGCCGGTTTTTTTAGTTGTGAACAAGGTAGAAGGGAAGAAATTTGATAACGATATCTATGATTTCTACCGATTGGGGCTGGGTGAACCAATTCCGATTTCGTGTGCCCAGAACTGGGGAATTGGGGATTTACTTGAGCAAGTTGTATTTGCCCTTCCTGAATCGAATGTTGAGGACGTGGGTTTGTCATCGTCAATAAAAATTTCAATTGTTGGACGTCCAAATGTTGGCAAATCTTCGATTATGAATGCGGTTCTAGGAGAAAATCGTATGATCGTTAACGATAAACCAGGCACGACACGAGATGCTGTCAACATTCATTTTGTGTATCAGCATATTGAATTTGAGTTAATTGATACGGCTGGAATGCGGCGGAAATCCTCGGTAAAGGGTGAACTAGAACAATTCAGTGTTCAGCGGGCCATCAAGAGCATTCGACAAAGTGATATCGCTTGGTTGGTTCTTGATGCATCAGATGATATTGCTAAGCAAGAAAAGATGATTGCCAATTATATTGCTAATCAAGGGAAGGCGTCGATTATCTTGGTTAATAAGTGGGATCTGATTGAAAAAGACAATGATACTTTCAATCGGTTTGTAGATCGTATCCATACACTTTTCCCGCAGTTGGATTATGTGCCAATTTTGTTCATTTCTGCTTTAACGGGGCAGCGTGTGACAAACGCGCTTGATTTGAGTTTGGAAATTCACCGTGAGTACTGCACTAGGATTTCAACTACAGAACTAAATAGCGCGCTGACAAAGATCAAATCAGTCTATCCTCCTCCGAGAGTGGGTAAGGTCCGTCCTAATTTAAAGTATATTACGCAAATTGACGCCAAACCTCCAACCTTCCTGATATTTGCTAGTTACCCGCATAAGATCAAAGCTCATTATGAGGCCTATGTTGTCAATGAACTGCGGGATGCTTTTGGTTTCGAAGGAACTCCACTGCAAATCTATTATCGTACCACATCAAAAAAAGCAAATTGAAAAACCTACCGATAGATTGCATTGCTATTCCTAATGGTTGATTTTACAAAGTAAAATAAGCTATCTCAGGTTCTTCCTAGATCTATAGAGATTTTTTGCCTTTGTTTAGGTTTTTCCCGTTTGTTGCTATGAATTGAGCCTTGCAATTTCCAGATTTAAATAATTGTGTTGCCTCGTTTCGGACGAATAGCTGGCGGCCAAAACGTTCCTTGACCAAATTGTAGTTTCCGCAGTAAAATGAAAATCATCAGTTAATTTACTTACTTATATTAAGGAGTTTTTGAAATGAGCAGAATCCCAATTGCGTTAGAACTTTATTCGGTCCGTGAAGACGCTGCTGAGGATACGACAGGAACCTTGGAAGCCGTAGCAAAAATGGGGTATG
Source organism: Candidatus Poribacteria bacterium (assembly GCA_002729415.1). GTDB lineage: Bacteria > Poribacteria > WGA-4E > WGA-4E > UBA9662 > UBA9662. Next base: position 75,978 of record PBXZ01000057.1, read on the forward strand.
AAGGCGTTGAGTTCGCTGGGTATTATGGACATAGTGCAGAAGATCTTAGAAAGGTGTGTGATGATCTCGGTTTGCAAATTATTGGTACGCACACAGGTTTGGACACGCTTTTGGGTGATCAGCTGCCAGCAACTATAGAGTATAATCAAATACTTGGTAATAAGTACCTGATAGTGCCAGGATTACCAGGAGAAAGAACATCTACGACATCTGCTTGGTTGGAGACCGCCAAGATATTTAATGAGATTGCTGAACAGGTTGCNGAACACGGGATGCAGACCGGCTATCATAATCATAGTGCTGAATTCAAAAAGATGGATGGTGAATATCCNTGGGATACATTTTTTGGTAANACNCGTAAAGAGGTAGTGATGCAACTTGATACTGGTAATGCGTTNCATGCTGAGGTTGATGTNGCGCCATTTATTGAACGTTACCCTGGACGTGCGCAAACAGTACACTTGAAAGAGCATTCATCCACAAATAGTAAAGCTTTAATCGGTGAAGGTGATGTCAATTGGCAAGAGATATTTAAANTGTGCGAATCAATTGGGTCAACTGAATGGTATATTGTCGAACAAGAAAGCTATGCTTTTTCCCCTCTAGAATGTGTTGATATTTGTCTGAAGAATTTAAAGNAAATGGGCAAGTAAAGCATTAATTAAACAGAGNTCGGCAATAATTNATGTAATTTGCCGATCTTTTTTTGTCCTGAGAGAAGACTGTAAGTGAAAATGAAAGTTGNAAGGGACAATTTAAATCCTAGAAATCCTAAACTGAAGATTTCAATTTCCATAGCTGTTTTTGTGTTGATTTGTCTTTTGGCTATTTGGGGTGCGTCGCAATTTAATCAAGTTGGAATTGTTTGGTACAGCATCGTCCCACCGCTTTTGGCAATTACAATGGCAATTGNAACCAATCGTTTATTGACGAGCTTGGGGGTGGCTGTTGGGATAGGTATAATTTTATCGTCAGTACAGAAGAATGTCGGTTTCGAAATGCCATGGTTCCTAATACTCGGGAGTGAAGGTTGGTCAATTTCCAAATCTGTAATTGGGACTTTTAATCTTTCAGTAATCATTTTTATCGTACTTATTTTATCCATGATTTCAGTGATGATTATATCAGGAGGAATGCAAGGTGTTATTAATTGGTTGTCGCAGTTTGCTAAAGGTTCTAGATCAACACAGTTGGTGACAGTATTGATGGGGTTGGCTATTTTTATTGATGACTATGCTAACACGATGATCGTTGGTTCTGCGATGCGGCCGGTGACAGATAAGAAAAAAATTTCCCGCGAAAAACTAGCGTTTCTAGTTGACGCAACAACTGCGCCGNTTGCAGGGTTGGCAATTGTGAGCACATGGATCGGCTATGAGATATTCCTTTTTACTTCAACGGCTGAATCGATTGGAATTGACAAAGATGGATACTCGATGTTTTTCGATGCACTTGGCTACCGATTCTACTGTCTCATGATGGTCATTTTTGTTTTTGTCAATGTGATTAGTGGTCGTGATTTCGGCGAGATGTTAAAAGCAGAAAAGCGATCACATTCGAACGGTGCTGTTCTAGCGGTAGACGCAACGCCAATGACATCTAAAGTTTTTTCAACACTCAGTCATAATCCAGCTGCGAGAATTTCCTCTTTCTCTGCTACAATTCCGATCGTGATGCTATTTGGTACAATGGTAACAGCATTTTGGTTTTATGGAGGAAGTTTAGGCTCTTTTTGGTCATGGACAACTTGGCGAGAGATTCTATCAAGAGTAGCTGAAGAAGGGAATAATGTTCAAGTATTGGCGATTGGTTCGGGTGTTGGATTGTTTACGGCAATTATTTTCGCGATCGCTGTCTCAGGAATTGGTTTTGGTCAGACATTCAAAGCAATCCTTCTAGGGCTGAACGGCAGTCTGTTACCGTCGTTAATTCTGATTTTTGCTTGGGGATTAAAAGAAGTTTGCGATGCCTTGCGGACCGGAGATTTTTTGGGTGCAACAGTTAGCAATGTCATCTCACCAGTCTGGTTTCCAACAATTATCTTTGTTGTTGCTGCGTTAACATCATTTGCGACTGGTACGAGTTGGGGGACAATGGCAATTTTGATTCCAATCGCCACGCCAATTGCATTTGGCCTAGATGGATCCACCTATGGTATTACAACGATTATTTGTCTTGGTGCCGTACTTGACGGATCTATCTTTGGGGATCACTGTTCCCCGATTTCCGATACCACTATTATGAGTTCTATTTCTAGTTCATGTGACCATATTCATCATGTTCGGACGCAATTACCATATAGTTTAACGGTGGCAGGGCTCGCAATTATTTTTGGATATTTGCCTGCGGCATTTAGATTCCCACCGTGGTTCTTGATCACATGTGCAACGGGAGTGATTGTCCTGATATTTCTTTTTGTTGCCAAGCCGGTATCAGGTTCAAGGTGAAAAGTGACTAAATTATGGATTATTAGTTTGCCCTTTAAATCAAATTGGGTGGAGGCTTAGGCATTTCTCCCCCTCCTAGGACCGACTGGTCGAAATCAATTATTGCACCTGTCATTAATCCGGATTCTCCAGATGCTAAATAGGCAATTGCACGGGCTGCTTCTTCCACCTTAATTAGACGGCCAAATGGTTGTTTCGCTTCCGCTTCATCCAGCCAATCCTGTCCGTTACTATGATATTTCCGCTGAATTAGATCTTCGCCTGGGGTGTCCATCCAACCAAGGTTCAGGGCGTTCAGGCGAATACGATGACGCATGACTGCATAAGCAACGTTCTTGGTCAGTGTCACCAATGCTCCTTTTGAAGTTGCATAAGGTGTCAGATGAGGTTGACTGCCATAGGCCGCAATGCTGGTGACATTTACGATTGATCCCTCAATACCTTCACGTTTCATAGTTTGAAGTACATTTTGTATCAAAAGGAAAGGTGCACGAACATTAACCGCCATAATACGATCCCATAACTCTACTGATGAGTCCCAGATAGTACCCCGATCTGTGGTCGCAGCAGAATTTACCAATATGTGAATTCTGCCGAAAGTTTTATCAGCAACGGCTACAATGCGTTTGCATTCCTCAACATTTTCTAGATGAGCTTGTACGAAATGTGCTTGGCAATCAGCAGATGTTAAATCGTTAGCAATCGCCTTACCACGTTCTGAATTTCTTCCTGTGATGATGATTCCTGCAGCACCTCGATCGGCAAACAATCGTGCAGTCGCTTCACCTAGCCCTTGGGTGCTACCAGTAATGATGGCGTATTTACCCTCAAACGAGTTCAGATGGGACACAAAAGCCGACCTCCAAAAAACATTCGTTTATTGTTTAGATAACTTAGATTATTACTAAGCTGTTACGTTTTACCAACCCAGTTTTTCTGACAAATAAGCTCTGTTCCGCTTGGCACTGGTTAGCGGGTCTACATTTGATTCAGGAAGAATATCTTGCTCAACCGTGCCCCATCCTTGATAGTTCATTTCATTTAGAATATTACGAATCGCAATAAAGTCAACCGTCCCTTCTCCCAGTTCAGGAAAGACACCTGCGGTAACTCCATCAAAATAGTTTCCTTCTTCTTTCAGCACTTTTTGTAAAATATTTTGGTTGCAGTCTTTGATGTGTAAATACCAGACGCGATCACGCCACTTGTTGAGGACATCAACTGGGTTGCCTCCGCCATAGGCAATGTGTGCCATGTCAAAGCAGAGGCCAACCAATTCCGGATTGGTACGTTCCAGTACGGCATCAATCTCAGTCGATGTTTCCAGATAACCTCCAACATGTGGATGGATGACGGACTTCAGACCAAATTCCTCCCAAACCATTTTGGCAAAAGCATCTACATTACTGGCGAAGGTATTCCAACCGTTTGCATCTAGGCTATCTTCTGGCTGGATGCGCCCTGCTCTTTTAGATCGATGATCAGCTACAAAAAGCGCGTCAGACAGGACTATCCAACTGCAGTTCAGAGCTGATAGCACCTGTGCTGTTGTGATTGCTTCTTGATATACATCAGAAAGTCCATGTGGATCAATAAAGTTGACGATTGTAAACGCTGAGATCAATTTCAGTTGGCGTTGTAACAGCTGATCACGCAATTTGGGAATGTCAAAAGGCAAATAGCCATATGGGCCAAGTTCAGTCCCATTGTACCCTGCGGCCTTTATTCCATCTAGTACTTGAGTGTAAGGAGGTACATTAGGTGTGTCTTTCATCAGTACTCCCCAAGAAACGGGAGCCGTAGCAATATCGATCTGCATCATAGGTCCTTCCGCATTAAAGGATTGGGTTTGTTGCTCAGCGTGTTTTGTTCGACAATATCAAAGTTACAGTCTAAGTATAGATCTTTTTTAATAGGATTAGACTGTTAGGCCTGCTTCCTGTTCTTCTGTTATGTCCACTTCGTCTGAGATATCAGCTGGTTTGCCAGTCAGGTTGAGCGTCTGTCGTATTTTGGCTTCAATTTCGCCTGCGATCTCTAGATTTTCTTTCAGATATCCTATTGCATTGGCCTTTCCTTGTCCAAGCCGTTCATCTCCATAATAGAACCAAGCTCCACTTTTACGAACTATTTCGCGATCAATACCGACATCAATCAGATCCGCCTCCTTTGATATTCCTTCACCGAAGACAATATCAAATTCTGTTTCTATGAATGGCGGAGCAACCTTATTCTTTACGACCTTTGCTTTAGTCCGACTTCCAATTGCATCGCTGCCATTCTTTAAGGTTTCAGCCCTTTTAATCTCTAATCGGACGGATGCATGAAACTTTAGCGCTAGTCCACCAGGTGTTATATTGGGGTTGCCAAACATAACTCCAATTTTTTGACGAACTTGATTGGTAAAGATAACGCAAGTCTTCGATTTATTAGTCACACCGCTGATTTTCCGAAGTGCTTTGGACATTAGGCGTGGTAACAACCCAACATGTGTATCTCCCATATCCCCTTCAATTTCAGCTTCCGGTGTGAGTGCTGCTACAGAATCAACTACAATAACGTCAATTGCACCACTACGGATTAATGTTTCCACAATATCCAACGCTTGTTCGCCAGTGTCAGGTTGTGAAATGAGTAAGCTATCCATGTCTACGCCGATGTTCTTAGTGTAAACAGGATCTAGAGCATGCTCTACATCAATAAAAGCAGCGACACCGCCTAGTTTCTGAGCTTCAGCAATAACATGTAGTGCAAGAGTAGTCTTACCGCTAGATTCCATTCCAAACATTTCAATAATTCGGCCGCGTGGGATACCACCAACACCAAGCGCAATATCTAATGCTATTGAACCAGTCGGGATAGCTTCTACCGGGACAACCTGATCGCTGTTAAAACGCATGATTGCACCTTTTCCATGCTGACGTTCAATTTGCAACATTGCGAGGTCTATTGCTTTTTCCTTTTCACCTTCTTCATTCATAATTTAAAGCCTCCTTTATTCTATGGAAAATATCGTCTTATACATATGTGAATTGCTTAATTTGTTATGGTAACCTGAATTCATCCAACACCAAATTGGACTGTTTGAAGTTTTGTGTAAATTGCTCCTTCCGAAGTGAGTTGACTCCTCATCAGCACGATCTGTTTAACATAAATGGGGACATGATTTATCTCGTTATATGCATCAAAATGTGAGGCAAACTTAGTTAAGCTAATGTGATTCCTCATCCGTGCGATTGTAAGGTGTGGGATGAATTTCCTGCTTTCCTTTGGAGAGCTAAAGCGATTGAGGCTTGAATTTAGGTTTTCAGTGAGCCTAACGATTGGTGTAGGGTCTGTTGCAATGTCAAACCACAAGACTTTAGGTTGCGAGAAATTTTTAAACGCACCGATACTGCCGATCTTCATGTTGAAAGGTTGTTGATCTTTCACTACATGACGGATGGCATCTTTAATGCTTGGAATCTGATTGGAGGCAACATCACCTAGGAATTTCAGAGTCAGATGGATATTGGATGGTTTGACCCATGATACTTTTGGTAGTATCGGCTGTAATTCCATCTGGATCTCTGCTATTTTATCTTTAATATCGTTTGGGATATCGACGGCAATAAAACTCCGGATCATTCTATTTTTCTGGTTGATACTTCGCACTGAAAAGGCCTAACAATGCTTTTCTATTTGAGTGTAAGAATTGAAAGCCTGAGACAACGGTTAATGTTAGTGGAATACACATCATAAAGAAAATTACACCGTAGTTATTATGAAGTGGAATAATTCCGATATAAGGATCAATTCTAATATAAAGGTCAATAGCTAGTAATGCCAAAGCAACCGATATGACGATCATTTGTGATAGTGCTTTTGCTTTTCCCCAAGCGTTCGCTGAAACTACTCTACCATGTTTGGCAACAAAAACGGATCGCAAAGCCGTAACAATTGCTTCACGCATTACTATGATCACAACCATCCAAATTGGGATGAAACCGTCATTCTTAGTTGCAAGCACAATTAATGCAGCTGCAATCAGAAGTTTATCGGCAAAGGCATCAGTGAATTTTCCGAAATTGGTAACGTTGTATTTTCGAGCTAGTATTCCATCAAAGAAATCAGTCAAAGATGCCATAACAAAAAGAATAAAAGCAAGAATATACTTATGGTAGGAAAAGGCGAAAATAAAAATAGGAATTAGGATTAAGCGCAAGATTGTCAAGCTGTTGGCAACTTGCTTTTTGTACCATGGATGTTCCATAATAAATCGAGTGGTACTTATCTATTCGGGTGAGATGTCGATGACCTCTGCTCCCTTGGGTATGATAAATTTAAAAAGGTTTGCCGAAAGTGGGAGGTCACGTTTTATGTTCTTCAATGTAATAGTCGCACTTACATTATTACTGTTTGTATTGGTGGAATAATAACCAAATTGGACTGGTAACCAATTTTTGGAATCAATAAGAAGCTCGATTGTCTCGTGCATAGTTGCCTGGTTCCCCGGTTGTGCAAGGAGATGAGGTTTCGGCGTTAACTCCATGCGATGAAAGCCTTTCTCTTCGGCAAGTTTATCGTCTTTTAGTTGGTGATTGTAATTTTCTTCTAGATTTTCGAGAGAAAATCCTATTCCTGGAAGCAGTTCCTTACGATCTGGATTTGACCATGTCATTTTGTTGACTTGGTTTAGAAATGGTGTATAAGACCATGAATACTCACCGTCGAGAACAATCGTTTGCACAATCTCACTTGAGTTTTCCTGATTGAAGTAGTCTTGTCTTAATAAATTTGGTTTGCTAAATGAGAGGCGTCCATTGGAAGTTCCCTTATTTGTACCGTGAATGGTTGTTTCCACGAAATCTGCGGTGAAGTTTTTCGATTTCCTATATTCCTCCTTGAAATTTTCTAACACTTGGTCGGCGGTTTGAGCTATCACCCAACCATTACAAAAAAACGATAATATCAGAACAAAATTACGACATCGTTTCATAAAAATTTTCCTTTTCTAATTAGTAGCATTCCCGTTGCAATTTGTCAATCTTTAATTTATTTGAAAATTTCAGGATGTCGGTTGATTTCTTGGGTGATAATTTTCTTCGTGTCGTTCTTTGGTACTTGGATTTTTGACCAATCTGTTAGTATTACTGTTAAGTCTTCGGAATTTTCAAGGTTAGAGAGGACAAAAGCCTCAAGTTCTTCTGAGATGTTTGCGTCTCGAAAAAAGCTGTAGAACCAGATTGAAAATTCTTTGATTCTATCTGAATGTGTTGCGAAAACCCAAAAGTTGAATGTACAAAAATCAATACCCTCTTCACAGGTTTTGTTCGATAGCCACAGATTACTTGGGATTCCCTGTAGATGATCGAGGAAATATGTTTTTAAATGCTGATTATTAAGATAGGTAACCTCCGGCAGGATACTAAACTGAATCGCATATTTATAGGCCCAGACCTCAACTTGAGGTGTTTTCGCCCCTGCTTTTTTGTTTTTACGAGGAAGCAATTTTGGCTCTTTGAGTCTCTTTGATTTAATATGTAATGTCTTGACAATTTCCGGTTGCTATAATAGAATCCCGAGTATCAGTATTGAATTAGCAGTTTTCTGGTGAAAGATAGATCAACATGAATGAAAGTTATTTTCAGCCTATAGATGCAAAGTTTGCCAAAGAGGGATTAACATTTGACGATGTTTTGCTTTTGCCAGCTGAGTCAGAGTTCCCTCCCAGCGAAGCTGATACTAAAACGTATTTAACATCGAATATTCAACTTAATATTCCGATTTCCAGTTCTGCGATGGATACGGTGACGGAGGCTGAACTGGCCATTGCTCTGGCGAGAGAAGGCGGTATTGGAATTGTCCATCGGAATCTTCCGATTGAACGACAGGCTGAAGAGATCGATAAGGTTAAGCGCTCCGAAAGTGGCATGATTGAGCACCCGATCACACTGACACCCGATAAAACGGTGGCTGACGCGTTAGAGGTGACAGCTTTTTACAGAATTGGTGGAGTCCCTATCATTTCTGAAGACGGGATTTTGGTTGGTATGATTACCAACCGGGATCTTAAGTACGAGGAGAATTATGATACGCCAGTTACAAAACTGATGACACCACTTAACAAACTTGTAACCGCTCCGCCCGGGATTAGTTTGGAAGATGCAAAAAAAGTTCTTCATCAAATTCGAAAAGAGAAACTTCCTATTGTTGATGATGACTATCGACTTCATGGTTTAATTACTATCAAGGACATTGACAAAATTAGGCAATATCCTACTTCGTGTAAGGATGAGTTGGGTCGGCTTCGTGTTGGTGCGGCAGTTAGTCCTTCTTCAAGTCTTGACGAAATTGGAATGCTCGTAGAGGCAAAAGTCGACGTCTTGGTTATTGATACCGCCCATGGTCATTCGAAGAGTGTCGTACGTGCTGTACAGACAGTGAAAACCGAATTTCCGAATGTGGATCTTATTGTTGGTAATGTGGTAACGGGTGAAGCAACACAGAGGCTCATTGATGCTGGAGCAGATGGTATAAAAGTTGGGATTGGGCCAGGGTCGATCTGTACTACTAGGGTTATTGCCGGGATTGGGGTTCCTCAGATTACAGCCATTTATGATTGCGCTGTGGAAGCAGACAAGCAGAGTATCCCGATTATTGCGGATGGAGGTATTCGATATTCTGGTGATATCGCTAAGGCAATTGGTGCTGGTGCAAGTTCTGTCATGATTGGAAGTCTGTTTGCTGGAACAGAAGAAAGCCCTGGGAAAACAATTATCTACCAAGGTCGGAAATTTAAGGTCTATCGCGGAATGGGATCACTTTCCGCGATGCGAAAGCGCGGCGGAAAAGAACGTTATGCGCAGGGTAGCGAAGAAGATATTTCTAAACTGGTGCCTGAAGGTATTGAGGGGCGTGTTCCATATAAGGGAACTCTAAGCGAGTCCGTTTACCAGTTTGTCGGAGGTCTTCGGACTGCAATGGGTTATTGTGGTACACCTGATATCGAGTCGTTGCGGCTTAATAGTCGCTTTATTCGAATAACAGGTAGTGGATATCAAGAAGGTCACCCACATGACGTTGTTGTTACTGAAGAGGCACCCAACTATAGTATTTTCGGTACGTAACTATATTATCTCCAAGTTAAGAGCCTGTTCTATAATCTCATCTTTGTTTGTTTGCCATCTTCTTGTGTTTGAGGTTTAGTTTTATTGTTAGTAAGCAGGT
>PBXZ01000058.1:0-32385 GCA_002729415.1 Candidatus Poribacteria bacterium
CCAACGATCGCTGAAACGAGAGGTGTGACCAATAACCCACAGTGTTTCGGGATCTGATAACATGTATCGCCACCCATCAATAGCGTGCGTACCGGTATTCAATAATCCCGCGTTGGTCTTAGCACGGTGATGAAGCATTGTCGGCTGACCGATAGCGCCGTCTGCCACCAGTCTTCGAATCTCGTTGGTGGTAGGACTGAAACGTCCCTGATGACCAATGGCCAACTTAGTTCCATTCTTTTCGCAGGCTTCGACCATGTCGTTGGCTTGCCCCATTGATGCCGACATTGGTTTCTCGCCCAAGATACCTTTGATACCTGAGTTGGCAGCCGCAACAGTGATTTCAGCTCGGATGCCTTGCCAGGTTGGAATGCTCAGGATGTCTAGATCTTCTTTCTTAAACATTTGATTGTAATCAGTGTAAATAGCTGAAACCGAATGTTCCGAGGCCAATTTTTTAGCTGATTCTTGGTGTACATCTGCTACAGCCACAACTTCTGTCGCTGGATTATTATCATAAGCTTTAGCATGAGAGCGGCCCATGCCACCACACCCAACGATGCCAACGCGATATTCTTTCGACATTTATCTCATCCTTTTGAAATTGTAATGAATTGATTACTTTGATTTACTGATTGATAATTTAGAAAAATAACACATCTTTTCGAATTCGGTTCCATTACCCAACTAACCAGATATACCGGCCGATAAATAAAACAGCAAAGAAATATATCAGCCAGTGTATTTGACGACCTTTTCCTTTTACAAGTTTTAATAGAGCATAAGATATAAAACCGAAGGCGATACCTTCAGTGATACTAAAAGTGAGTGGCATCATCAGCATCGTCAGGAAGGCGGGGATAGACTCGGTAACATCATCCCAATCGATATAGGTGACATTTCTGAGCATCATACAGCCAACGATAATCAAGGCAGGCGCGATAACCGGGTACAGGAACACATTTTCACCGATTGGATACCCAGCACCCACTGTCTTGATCAACGGATGAAAGAATAGTGCTACCAACATGAGTAACGCAGTGACAATGTTAGTCAGTCCGGTACGTCCGCCAGCGGAGATTCCGGAGGCACTTTCGATATAGGTGGTGACGGTAGATGTTCCCAGTAAAGCACCCGTACTTGTGGCCACAGCGTCAAACAAAAGTGCCTGTCGTGCTTTGGGTAATTTGCCGTCGACCATCAATCCCGACTGTTGACCAACACCAACCAATGTCCCAACAGTATCGAATAAATCGAGAAAGAAAAATACAGCCACTGCCATAAGCAGTTTTGGTTCAGCAAAAATATTCAGTTGAAGTTTCAGAAAAGTTGGTGCCAGCGCGAATGGGTAATTGGCCAGAAACGCCATCAGAATCATGGCCAACGCACTTGAGATGCAAGTTGCGGTCATGACCGCCCCGCTATCCATTCCAGTAACTGAGAGGATGGCCGGCTGAACAAAAATAATGTATGAAAGCGTCATGAACGTTGTACAACCGGCGACGACCTCACGTCTGACCGTGGTTCCTGATCCTTGTAGATCAAATAGTTTTTCAATCATAATTTAACCTCAATGCAACTTCGTAGGTGTTGAAAGGCAAAACTACCGGAATTTTCAACTCAATTGAAGGGTGAATTTGGTTCCTACTGAAATGCAACGGCTGAATCAATAAGAGTTTTGAAACTGGACAAATCGATGTTTGACCCACAGACAATCAGACCAATTCTTTTGTTAAACAACTTGCTTCTTAGCGGCGCCAAGACAGCAGCTAAAGATGCCGCACCAGCAGGTTCAACCACCAGTTTGGCTTCACTTAGTAGCAACGCCATTGCATTTACCATCTCCTGGTCACTAACCAGAACCAAATCATCAATGTATTCCCTGCAGAGTGCGAAACTGTTATCCAACGCGTAAGGTGCTCCCAGACTATCAGCAATCGTGTTGACTTGATCGACCGATTCCGGTTTGCCAGTTTGGAAACTACGATGCATAGTATCCGCACCTTCTGGTTCAACCCCATATACCTGACACTTGGCTTTCAGCTCTTTAATAGCCATCGATACACCGGAAGCCAATCCTCCACCGCCAATAGCCACCACCACCGCATCCAGATTGTCCACCTGTTCAGAAAACTCCAGACCCAATGTCGCTGTACCGAGAGAGACGTTTCTTCCTTCAAAAGGATGAAGAAAGGAGTATCCTTCTTTCCTTTGAATTTCTTCTACCAAATCGAAGGCGGAATGCGCGTCATCAGCGAACACAATTTCACCTNCATACTCCCGACATTTGGCCACACGCAAATGATTGGCGGTTTTAATCATGACAACTTTGGACGTTGTTTCCAAGNTCTTAGCTGTGAATGCGGTGGCAATCGCATGGTTTCCAGCNCTTACTGCAGTAAAACCGTTTTGCACTTTTNCTGATGGCAGATTCAGCGCGGAATTAATGGCTCCTCGGACTTTAAATGTTCCAGTATGCTGAAAAAGTTCCAGCTTTAAATAAACNTGNGATTGANTTCCCAGAAGTCGGCTGATGGCAGGACTGTGCAGTTGATGTACCGGAGTTTGGATCACATAATCTGACAGNAAATTCCGGGTGTTTCGAACNTCACTGAGATTGAATTTCTGATCCATTGNTGCCTTTCGTTGATGACTTACTNCGANTTNAGATCTCCCCATTTNGTGGCTAGTTTATCGGNTGAATGGACAGCCAAGGTTTTCACTTTGGCTNTCTTATAGTCGTCATCGGTNGGTTTGTATTCCAGGTCAGATGACCANAAAAAGACATCGTTCTGTACTTGAAGACTGCTCTGACGTGTCCATATCATCATGACATTCTCGCCTTTTTGTAGCTCATTGACAGTACCACCATCTCCACCAAAATCACCTGTGGTCACCCATTTCCAAGGCGGAGGTGCATTTTCCTCGAAAATGATATGGTTAGGCCTGACAAAGGCAGGCGCCTTTTCAGGAATCTTGTCCCCATCATCACCTAGCACCCACAACCAATCAGAATGGTTGCTGGGATTAATCACACGTCCAATAAATCGCCATTTTCCCTTTTGGCCCCCAGCGCGACTGATATCAAACCTATAAAGTAACCAACCTTGTCCACCTGCATTGGTGACAATGTCCCCAAAGGCGTCTTTGTGCAGTTTGACAGCTTTTTCAGCTTTACCAAGTTTATAATTTTCGTTGGGACTTCTTTCATCGAAAGCTTCGGCTTCAAACCATATTTGTTCACCTTTACCATATTTCGACACTCGAAATTCCTCTACAGCCAATACTACACTGCTTGAAAACAGAACAAGCATTACTAAAACTAGTAGTCGATTAAACTTAAACATAGATTTATAATCCTAATATATTTAGTTTGAAATTCAAATATTAAGTATATCTCAACTGCTGGCAGAAAATATCAAATTTTTTCACGTAGGCATTGAATTTTTGAAGAAAATCACCTCCTCTTCCAAATAAGGATTTCTATAACCTGATTGTATAATTAAAGAATTGCTCGCCTTTGGATTCAACTTGGCATACCCATTCTCCCTGTGGATTAATAACGCCAGAAGGTGAGGAACAACGAATCTCGGCAGGATGACAATTGTCTACCGTTACAATCCACGTTTTTCCAGCTCTGGCCCGCATCCTCAGATTTGAGCTATGATACTGCCATGCCACATCGGACCACTCNTTTTCGCTACGTCCGCCATTAACGGCATGGAAGATGATTTTGGCACCCATATCCGAGAGTTGTTTCGTCAAGTGGGGATCGTCTATGGGNGTGCATTCCGGATTCGCCCACAAATCATTGCAGATTAAGCCGCCCACTTGGACATTGTCATAATCAAATATCTTTAAAGGGCTGACGGTATAATGGTTGATTTCACCTTTCGGTGGATCAGTTAAGCTNCCACAGGTTAATGTTTTNCTATGAAAGCCGAGATACTCACCATCAGTTTTGTAAAATCGAATTTGGTTGTAGCATTTTTGATCTGCCTGTTCGACGAAACAGGTTCCTAAAGCTAAACCCAGCCCAGCCTCTTTCGCTTTGTGAGTTANAGAAGCCAAAGCTTCTTCNGTTGTTTGGNTGTCAAATTCATGAGTGTACCCGCTAAGAGATCCTTCCGGNGTTAGAAGGATCTCCGCTTTTTGGCTGATNGCATAATCGATTGCCCGATCAATTGCTTTGATGTTGGATTCGATATCTCGAGTTACCGAGATCTGCGCCCCAGAGACACGGATTTCCATTTTACTCCTTGTCCTCCATTTTATGTTATCTGTGTTTAAAAATTAAATTAAGTTTTACTAACTTATTTTGAGCGTCAAACTAAACTTTTACTGATTTTTTGAATAATGACTTCATAGTCAGATCTATCCATTTCTGCATCATAAAGCTGAACAGCCCTCCGTTACGAATGCGGAATCGGAGGTAGATCGGTTGACCGTCAAGAAAGCCAATGTCATCATTACTGTATTATTGTGCNAGGTAACAACCTGATTCGAACAATTTGACCGTATCGGATCACAATCGTCAAAAGTGTATCCGGGCACAACTTCGCCCATTCGTCTAGNGGGATTGGTGTCGTCAGGCCGTTTGACGATTTCAACCNGCAAATCNCCGTAAGTCTGAGAATCGCNATGATCCATGCGACAGTTCNGTATCAGTTGTTTCCATCGCCAGATAAATTCCTTAGTTAATAAATATAGGGNGGNNCTTGTTTAGACCAGTAGTTTGTTCCATTGAAACANTGATAATACATCCGGTTTGGACAAAGGTCNCATTTCCATGTCNTCTCTAAGGCTGATTGCATGTCACNATTGGTGTCGTTGAAATATCCTCAAAGTAGTTTNCTCCCAACTATAGCACTGATTCTGGTTGGAAGTAAAACCAATTAGTTTTTAATCGTCCACGTTCTACGAGAGATTGAGAAACTTTGTTAATTGTGTTATATTGCTGCATTTGATGTAGCTTGGTGAAAATTGATGACTCACTAAGAGAAAAATAACGGTTCATATGGGAAGGAAATAATGTCTATGAGTACTAAATCCGGTTTCGTGTCTATTTTTAATGGTACAGATTTAACAGGCTGGGCTGGCGATCCTGATCTCTGGAAAGTTGAAGATGAAATTTTGGTTGGACGTACAACCGAAGATCTTAGCTACAACGATTTTCTTCGAACAGAAAAGGAGTATACCAACTTCATTTTCTATTGTGAAACGCGGTTACGTGGTTATAACAGTGGTATTCAGTTCCGTAGTCTGGTTGAAGAAAATGGGCATATGGCTGGTTATCAAGCTGATATGGGCGATGGCTGCTGGGGAGCACTTTACGAAGAAGGTTTAAGGGGGCATTTGGTGCGTTATCAAGCGGAACTGATTGAATCGATCCTCCTCGTTGAAGATTGGAATGAGTACCAGATTGTGGCTGTGGATGATTACGTTCTGCAAATTTTGAACGGTGTTGTAACCGCTGAACTCACCGATCCTGATGGCGCTCGATCTGGATTGTTTGGTCTGCAACTTCACTCAGGTCCACCACAAGAAGTGGCATTCCGAAATTTGTGCATTAAGGAATTAGAAAGCTAAGATTTATTCTTGGGTTGCCCTGTGCTAGTACGCATAATCTAGGAAATCTGCTACCCATAGTCGATTATTTTATTTGGAGAATCTAGTGGTGAAAACTTATCGAGCAGCAATTGTTGGTGGTCGACGCGGTGTCCATCATGCGCGTGCGTATCAAGATTTGGAGAACATGGAAGTAGTNGCCATTTGTGAGGTTGATGACCAGCGTAGAGCAAGTGCCGAGGCCGAATTAAACGTCACTGGTTATGCAGATTATGAACAAATGTTGGAAAAAGAACAACTAGATATTGTTCATGCTGTTACTATGCCAACTGTGCCGCGCCACATCTGGGTTGAGCCAGCAGCCCAAGCAGGTGTAGGTGCACTGGTGATTGAAAAGCCGATCGCGCTCAAACCCAAAGAAGCAGAGCGTTTGGATGCANCTCAAGAGAAAACAGGTCTAAAGATTGTTGTTAACCATCAGCGTCGGTATCTGCCATTTGCAGANAAGNTACGTGANTTTCAAGCCGAAGATAAATTAGGAGATGTNCATTTTGTCCGTGCCAGCACACAAGGCGAAATCACGGACATGGATACTCATCTGATGGATCTGGTGTTATTGGCAGTTGGAGACGTCCCNCCNACAGATGTCTGGGCCACAATTGAAGGCGGCGAAACGTACCAGACGGATTTGTTGAACTGCCCAGAGAATCTGATAGCTGTTTATACGTTNCCCAAAGGAATTCGTGTCTTTTTTGAGTCGACCAGACAGGCTTTAGGCACCGCAGATTTCCCTGGTAGTAACCCCAGNTGTAACATCGATATTTGGGCAACAAAAGGGCGAATGTGGTGGCGTGAAAATGGATCNTGGGGATATTTGCTGGATGGAACCTCACAACAATTTACTGAACCAACTGATTTTGGTCAAGACGACATATCCGCGCAACGACGTTTGACACAAGCAATAGCAACATGGTTAATTGATGAAAGCCAATCTCACCATTGTCGTTACCAGCTTGCCAAACTCGGGTTCGATGCCATAATGGCTGCATATCGGTCAGCTCTAAAAGGCCAGCGCCTGACTTTTCCGCCATATCTNCAGGAGGCGGAATGGGAACAGTTGCGGGCAAAGCTGACGGTGTGACGCCAGTGACACGCAAATAATAAAGATTAAGGTGCAATTCAAAAGCTTAAATCAAATTAGTTAACATGTCATGTAGAGGAAAAGATGGCGAGCAAAAATTACCTTTTGTCTGACGAGGACATGCGACATTTTATTACCCGAGGTTACGTTCAGGTACACACCGACTTTGAAGACAATCTGCATCAGCAAATATATGATCAGATNGAACATGTACTTGAAACAGAANGTAACCCGGGAAACAATATTTTACCCCGAATTCCCAACATTCAAAAAGTATTCGACCACCCCAAAGTGGTAGGCACATTGACCAGTTTGTTGGGTGAAAACTATGTTATCCACCCACACCGTTATTGCCATTTGAGAGATCCAGGCAGTGAGGATCAGGGGTGGCACAAAGATGACTACATCTTCGATCAGAACGTACGCCACCATCGGTTCCGTTGGGTAATGGCCTTTTACTATCCCCAGGATGTAACTGCTGATATGGGAGCAACAGCAACTCTGCCAGGTCGACAATATTACAACACAATCTCCAGCACTAATCCTGGCGAAACTATAGAGGACGAGACTAAACTTTGCGGTAAAGCGGGAACTGTCTCAATTGTCAATTTTGACGTCTGGCATCGGGGATCAACCAACAGCACCGATAAGAAACGGTATATGCTTAAGTTCCAGTTTACTCGTATGGAAGAACCAACAAAACCAACATGGCACATAGGGAACCTCAAGTGGAAACCAGTTGAAGATGACAATCATAATGCATTATCCGAAAATGTATGGAATTGGCTTTGTGGGAAAAAAACAGTAGTTCACAATAATGGCTCCGCTGATCAAAAGAAGGTTTCAAAACTGGTGCAGGATTTGTCTGATCCAAACGAGACAATTCGTATTAACTCTGCTTATACCCTTGGTAGTATGGGAGAGTCTGTAGTGGGAATTCTGATAGAAGCCTTGAAGTCAGAGTCACTGTTATTGTATCAGGACATGACCAAATCTAACGCGACCAACCCCCAAGGAGGAAACCCTTCAGATCTGTACTCGAGTCACGCGCTGACAGCTTTGGGAGAAATTGCTGTCCCAAAACTTATCCAAACACTAAATGCCCCTGACTGGTGGGTACGAGCTGCTGCAGCTGACATCATCGGAAATATCGTTCCAATCATGCATCGAGAAGATGCTGTTTCTGAACTTGTAAATAGGTTGCAGGATTCGGAATGGTGGGTGCGTCGAAATGCTACTGAAGCATTGGGTAATATTGGTTTGACGACCCAAAACGTTTTGGATCAACTGAAGTTTCTGCTAGACGATGACAACGAGCTTGTTCGCCGGAACGTGCTGATTACGCTAAGTAAACTGGTACAAACAGAGGATGAAATGATACCGTTACTAGTGGAGAAACTGATGAACGACGATGGCCGTTACGTCCGCTTTTACGCAGCTACAGCCTTAAAGAGGATCAACGATAAAAAGGCTGAAGAGGCGTTATTTCATGCATTGCTATTATCCCGGTGGTGTCCGAATACAACTGCCGATACGCCTTTTTAGATCTCGTTGTTGAATAAACCTATTNGGATTCGAAAAGTAGTTCTTTCTGGATCCAACGGATAACCTGTTCAGTTCCCAAACCAAGTCGAAGATTAGTAAAAACAAACGGTTTTTCCCTTATTGCATTTGCACGCATCCGTTTGGCGTCCCGCTCCATTCGGTTTAGATCCGCCCCAACATATTCCGCCAGATCGACTTTGTTGATTATTAAAAGGTCTGATCGCGTAATTCCTGGTCCCCCTTTACTGGGAATCTTGTCACCGCCAGCAACGTCAATAATATATATGGTTGCATCAACTAATTCCGGACTGAAAAAAGCAGCCAGATTGTCACCACCACTTTCCAAAAAGAGAATATCAAGATCAGCGAACCGGTTAACCATTAAATCTATCGCTTCCAAGTTGGCTGAAATATCTTCTCGAATAGCCGTGTGTGGGCAACCACCAGTCTCAACACCAAGAATCCGGTCGGCGGGCAGAGCCCCAGCACGAAGAAGAATTTCCGCATCCTCCCGCGTGTAGATGTCGTTGGTAACAGCCGCCAATTGGTAATCTTGGTACATTGTTTTGCATAAGCACTCAATCAGAGCTGTTTTTCCCGATCCAACCGGACCNCCTACACCAATTTTTAGCNGATTTNCCATTTAAACTCCAGTAACATTATNTGTCTATGAAATAAATAGTCGGTGAAACAATTGTTCATGCTGCATACTTCGAATATCAAGTGCTGGGGTAAAACCACCAAGATCTTCNATNTTGGCGTCTTTGACCAATTCGGAGATTTCCAACAGATCNGGNTGAAGGGATCGAATCGTTTGTTGGCCATCAGTTGCTCCCAGTGGGATCAAGCGAACAGCAGCCGAAACCTGGCTCACCACATAGCTGTGTAAATAGCTGAGCAAAACCAAAGATAACTCAATTCCAGCGGTTATCACCCCATACGCAACTGAATGATGTCCAGAACATTTACCTGATCGAATTGCACTATGGTAATCCATTGCCAGTTTACTCTCGACGATCTTGTTGGCNTTTCGAAGAAATTGCTTGCCAATTTGTACACTTCCTTTCCTCATTTCGGCAGGTTGCTTGATGGCAGAAAGATATTGATCAAGCTGAATTATCTGATCCATAGTATCNGACCGATGNGCAAGAGNCACAGCAATCGCATCGCAGTTTCGGATACCAAAGTGGAGAATAGCGCGAAGGAACGATTCGAAACGCTCTTGATCAGTAATAACCTCTTTCTGGATGTAGGTTTCAAGACCGAAAGAATGTGCGAAAGATCCCGTGGGGAAGAAACTATCAGTCAGTTGAAATAGCAGAAGTATAGATTGATCAATGGACATGTGAGTGAAGTTGACTNGCAGAATGCGTAAATATTCGATCCTCAACCGTATAAGTCAAGCCAAAACGATTAAACTGGTTCTCAAGAACAGGTTCATAGGGTGTTAATACATCAGTACCGTCAAACCCGATTGGACGATGNAGGTTACCAATTTGATAACATAANAGACCGAACTGNATTTGAGGTTCCGCCCGCAGAACNAAAACCTTTTCTGGTATACCTACCACGACAATTTCTATTGAGGCTTTTNGGTAAAGTAGATCTCCTGGTGTCAGGATAGTTCCAGTTGGTAANGCTAGCGCAATTTCTCGCCCCGCCTGAGTCAGCAAGCGTTGCCGCGCTTTTTGGCGTCCTTCCCAATCGAGTTGGATAGTATCCCGTTCGATATCTGTCCTGTCTCCCGCGTGACCAAGGATTTTGTCTNCGATAATCATCTTGATCTTTTAAAATAAGAAGTAGCGTTGTGCCATAGGAAGCAATTCGGCAGGTTCGCATGTCAGCAGGTTACCGTCTGCCAGAACCTCGTAAGTTTCGGGATNCACTTCAATTGCAGGCAAATAGNTGTTGTGTACCATATNTGCNTTTGAAAGAGACCGACAACTTCTGACTGGTATCAGGGGNTTTTGNANTTTTAACTGATCACCAATTTCGCAATCAAGACTTGCTTGNGAAACAAATGTACAAGAAGTGGTGTTGGGAACACGACCAAAAGCTCCAAACATTGGTCGTTGCAAAATTGGTTGTGGTGTTGGAATTGAAGCATTGGCATCNCCCATNGCAGCTTGTACNATGAAACCACCTTTAACAATCAATTGNGGTTTTATGCCNAAAAAAGCAGGATGCCAGATAACCAAATCTGCCATCTTTCCAACTTCTATTGAACCAACTTGANCAGATATACCATGGGCGATTGCCGGATTAATCGTATANTTGGCTATGTACCGTTTGGCTCGGAAATTATCATTCTNCCCTGTTTCTTCGAGTAACTGCCCACGTTGAACCCTCATTTTGTGTGCTGTCTGCCATGTGCGGATAACGACTTCGCCTACACGCCCCATAGCTTGAGAATCAGATGCCATGACGCTGAATGCTCCNAAGTCATGCAGAATATCTTCTGCTGCGATTGTTTCCGGACGGATTCGGGATTCAGCAAAAGCAAGGTCNTCAGGAATCGAGGCATCAAGGTGGTGGCAGACCATCAACATGTCTAGATGTTCATCAATCGTATTGACNGTAAAAGGACGTGTAGGGTTTGTTGACGAAGGTAAAACATTGTTCTCACCACACACTTTAATGATGTCGGGAGCGTGTCCTCCTCCTGCACCTTCTGTGTGATAGGTATGAATAGTCCGTCCTTTAAATGCGGCAATTGAATCTTCCACAAAACCTGATTCGTTAAGTGTATCGGTGTGTATGGCGACTTGAACATCATATTCTTCTGCTACTGAAAGGCAATTATCGATGGCTGCNGGAGTTGTTCCCCAGTCTTCGTGCAATTTTAACCCAATAGCTCCTGCTTCAACCTGNTCACGTAGTGGNTCTGGAAATGAACTGTTTCCTTTCCCTAGAAATCCAAAGTTGATTGGAAACCCTTCGACGGTTTCCAGCATCCGACTAATATTCCAAACACCGGGTGTACAGGTAGTTGCATTGGTGCCGGTAGCGGGTCCAGTCCCACCNCCTATCATTGTNGTGATTCCAGATGCTAGAGCTTCATTTATTTGTTGAGGACAGATAAAATGAATGTGTGCATCAATCCCACCAGCGGTAACAATCATNCCCTCTCCAGCAATGACCTCTGTTCCTGCACCCACAATCATTTCTGCANTGACACCGTCCATCAGATTCGGATTTCCCGATTTTCCTATGCCAATAATCCTGCCGTCACGGATACCGATATCGGCTTTGACAATTCCCCAATGATCCAAAATNAGGGCGTTGGTAATNACNAAATCTAATGCACCGTCAGACCGNGTGGCATTTGGCGACTGTCCCATCCCATCCCGNANTGTCTTACCACCCCCAAATTTTGATTCATCACCGTAAACGGTGTAGTCTTTTTCGACCTCAATAAAAAGCTCTGTATCAGCTAACCGAACTTTGTCNCCCACTGTTGGNCCATAAATATCCGCATAAGTTTCCCTTGTGATTCTCATCTTACATTTTTTCTCCTTGCTTTTGAATGGCAGCGGATTTCACCTCTGGTTCATCAAGTGCTCCATTAGTCAAATTGTTTAGCCCGAAGACGGTGCGTGTGCCAACTAATGTGGTTAAGGTTACCGTCTTTTCATCACCTGGTTCAAATCGAACCGCTACGCCTGAAGGGATATTGAGCCGCATACCAAAAGCCTTATCACGCTCAAATCTCAGGGCACGATTAACCTCGAAAAAATGGAAATGTGATCCAACTTGAACAGGTCTATCTCCTTCATTAATGATGTTTAATTCAATTGTTTCGCGATCGATATTGGCATCAATTGGATTTTTAGCAAGAATGTATTCACCTGGAATCATAGTTTTTCCTTTCTGTGGTTAGCGAATTGGATTGTGGACAGTAACTAATTTTGTTCCGTCTGGAAATGTTCCTTCTACTTGAACCTCGTCAATCATATTTGGTACACCTTCCATGACATCTTCTGCCGTCAAGATTGTGGCTCCATAACTCATTAGTTCAGCTACTGACTTGCCTTCACGAATTCCCTCTAAAACTTCTGCGGTGATCAAGGCGATAGCTTCCGGATAATTTAGCTTGAGTCCACGTGCTTTACGATCTTTGGCTAGTTGAGCTGCTACATAAATCAATAGCTTTTCTTGCTCACGTGGTGTTAAGTTCATAATATTCTCCCTTTATATTGATGAGATCTTCATTCTCAATACTTTCGTAAATCAATCTTTTTGAGTGCTAGGATTTCTGTTTTAATCCAATCCCAAATGTTTCGAAAAGTGAACTGAATCGTTTGTGCGTTGCACGCAAGCATCCTGATCGCCATACCATTTCGATGCAATTGGGTTATCCCTCCTGTTGATTTCCCATCTTGATTCAACAGTGGATTGCCAACATCGCAAATACGTTGCCATTTAGGGGTAATCAAACTGCAATCACCAAGTAAGTACCATGACCCCCAACAGGGATAGCTATCCAACACACCAGTGGTACTTATCAGGTTATTTGGAGGATTCTGTTCTGGCTCAAGACAAAAGGAATCATACAATATAATACCGTCCTCGTCATATCCTCGTAGCTGTGAGCGATAGCGTTTGAAAGCCATTATCTCACCACGTGCTAATCTACCCGGCATGATGATTTCTTGGAAAACNATTTTTCCCCCTTCTTGATTAACATGAAGATTAACTTGNTGTTCAAAGTCGGCTGCTTGAAAAAGAATTGTTGGATCTGGTAGATATTCGAGCACTGAATTTTTGCCGACATAAAAATCAACTTGCTGTTTAGCCGAACCTTTTGGCATGGCATAGACTTTAGTAGCAGCTTGTGTTGTTAGCACAGCATAAGCGTTATTCGATAAATCAACCCGAATCTGATAGTCGTCTCCTTGTACAANACCTCCAGTTGGGCTAAGCAAGTAGAAACAGACTGCACCGCTTCGTCGGTCACGAATTGGTTTCATTACTTGAAGTGGGACACGACAATAACTATCCGTCACAATCGTTTGATTATTTCGGTTTGAGAGTGAGAGCCTGAGTTCGCCGTGCCGTCCGGCTGAGGATTTTAAGTTGGACATATTGCAAATAGCAAATGAATCAATAATTCTGAACCTAAACTAATCAAANACTAAGATACTCTTTAACAATTTCCTGTGTCAAGCCTCCCGTTTCAGCGTTAGCCACAATCTCACCACGATTCATTACGTAAAAATGCTGACAGAATTCTCTGACAAAATCCAGATATTGTTCGACGATTAAGATCGTCATTTGTCGTTGCTCAACCANTTTTGTTAATATCTGCCCAATTTGCTGGATAATGTTAGGTTGAATTCCTTCTGTCGGTTCGTCTAAAATCAGGATTTTCGGATCAGTAACCAAAGCACGGGCAATAGCTAACTGTTGTTGCTGACCTCCTGAAAGGTCTCCACCCATTCGATTGTGCATCTCCTTTAGAATTGGAAACAGGTCAAAGACCTCATCTGGAATAACCTTACCATCCTGTCGAGCNACTAGGCCAATTCTCAGGTTTTCGGTGACTGTCAGTTTAGGGAAAATCATTCTTCCTTGAGGGACATAACCNATACCTGNCCGAATTCGCTTATGTGCTGGAAATNTCTCAATCCCTTGATTTTCGAGCATGATTGTTCCTGCCGACGNTTTGAGCAAACCCACGATATTCTTCATCAGGGTAGTTTTTCCAACTCCATTCCTCCCCATAATACTGACTATCTGTTCTTGAGGTACATCAATATTGATGNTGTGGAGAGCTTGGACTTCACCGTAGGAAAACGAGAGATTGTTGACTGTTAACATTATCGTCCCAAGTATGCTTCAATCACTTCTTCGTTTTGTTGAAGTTCTTCCAGTGTACCTTCAGCCATGATTTTTCCNTCATGTAACATGGTGACGAAAGAATNGAGACGACGAACAAAATCCATGTCGTGTTCAATAATAATCAATGTGTGATCGCCCTTTAGTTCCAGAAGTANCTCTGCTGTCAGTTCCGTTTCTGAATCGGTTAAACCCGCAGCAGGTTCATCAACCAGTAACAATTTTGGGCTAGATAGAATTAAGGTGCTAATCGCTAACCATTGCCGCTGACCATGACTGAGATACCGAGCTTCAGTATCTAATTCATCTTTGAGTCCAACCCGTTCAAGAATTTTAAGTATTTGATCATCTTCCTCAGCAGAAACTTGGCTATAGAGATTAGGAAATAACTTTTGATGCCCGGGTAGCGCGAGTTCCATATTTTGATATGTGGTTAAACTGTCGAATACTGTTGGTGTTTGAAATTTCCGTCCGACACCCATCAGGGCAATCTCAGTCTCGGATATGCCCGTAATGTTTTTCCCCTCAAAATGAACCGTTCCATTAGCAGGTTTCGTTTTTCCGCTAACAATATCACACATGGTTGTTTTTCCTGCACCATTCGGACCGATCACTACACGCAGTTCATTATGTTCTATGCCTAAAGCTTCAACATCTAGTGCTTTGAATCCATCGAAGACAGCCGTTATCCNTTCTAGGAAAAGGATAAATTTTTCCTCCGAAAATCTGCTGTTGGATGGGCTATCCAGTAAATATTCGTCAAGCCGGGTTTGTGGCGCTTGTNCCATNTTTTTTTCGTCCTCTTGAAGCCTACTATCTTAAGACGTAGGTGAGTCCTCCAATTTGTCTTCGGCAGTTGGNCTTTTGAACTTGTTGAACAATTTTTGNGGNAGTTTGACNAAGCCGTCCGGATATCCCAAGACAACTGCAATGAATAACGAACCAAGTACGTAAGGCCAAGCCCATGGAATAGTAGAAGTCAGATTATCATACATTAAGCTCACACCTAGTGCACCTATTATAGCNCCGGAAAGTGTGCTACGACCGCCAACAGCGACATAGATTACGATTAAAATNGATCTTTCCGCTCCTAAATTATGAGGCGTTATGATCTTCATTTGCGGAACATACAGCATACCTGCCAAGCCCGCGGTTGCTGCAGCTAAAACAAATGCGAATAGTTTATAGATGTAAGGTTTATAACCGGAAAAACGCAGTGTNTTCTCATCATCTCGAACAGCAATTAGGATCCTACCTAAGCGGGAATTGATGATATATCGATATAAGACATATACCAGAAACAACATNACAACAGTNAAGAGGTACAAACTAAACTGAACTTTACTGTTAGCCAATTCAAAACCGGCAATCTTCTCGAACCGTGTCAGNCCATTGGTGCCACAGAATTTCATGTTGTTCATACTAAAGAAGTTCTGGGCAGCGACCGTAATGGCTTGAGTTAAAATAGCGAAATAAACGCCACGGACACGGCTGCGAAATCCAAAGTAGCCAATGATGAAAGCGACAGTCCCCGGAATCAAAAGCCCCAGAACAACGGTGATTGGCAATGACCAAAACGGTTTCCAGAACCAAGGGACTAGAGCATCCTGTGGTGCTTCACCTACCTTGTAAGGATACACTACGTACAAACAAGCTGGAAGCTTCCAACCTGTCTTATCAATAATGCCTTCAGGTCCACCATGATGTGCTAGATACATTCCCATGGCATATCCGCCAAGACAGAAGAACAAGGCTTGGCATAATCCCAAGATGCCAGCATACCCCCAAATTAAATCCAATCCCACNGCCACCANTGCATAGGTCATGTACCTCCCCAGTTTGTTGACTGTTTCAATTGAGATTACACCAGTAATATAAAGCAGAGGGATAATAACCAAACCAAGCACTAACCATAGAAGCGAGATAAAACTGCGCTTAAGTCTGTCAGCTCTCTGGCTTGTACCAAATTCGTGTCCTTTGTTAATCATTTGCCAGCCTTCCTTTTGGAGCGAAGAGGCCTGACGGTTTAAATTGAATGAAAACGACCACCGCCACCAACAAAAAAATCTTGGCCCAAATAGTGCCTGTAGTTGGTTCAATNGCCTTTGTAATGATGCCAATACCTAGTCCAGAGCAAACGACACCGANAATTTCTCCGACGCCGCCAGTAACAACCACTAGAAAGGAGTCGACGATGAAGTTGGTTTGTCCCATATCAGGTGTCACTCCACCAATAAGTGTCCAAGCATAGCCAGCAATGCCNGCGATTCCAGAACCAAAGGCAAATGTGTACCGGTCAACAAAATTAGTGTTTACACCTAAACTACTTGCCATGTCTCGGTTTTGCATGGTAGCTCGCATTTTCAAACCGAGTTCCGTATAATGCATGAGGTAATAGATGAAAAGNACACTTAAAGTACATAAGGCAATGATGAAGCAGCGATTATAAGGCAAGATAAAGTCTTGGATCAACTCAATACCACCTCGCAGATAAGTTGGCGCATTGACACCGATATTATCGCCATATCTCAGGCGAACTGCCTGAATCAGTATCAAGCCAATTCCCCAAGTGGCGAGTAAGGATTCTAGTGGACGTTTATACAGATGGCGCACTACTAAAATCTCGATTAAAAAACCGATGAATGCCGCTGCTAGAAAGGATACAGGGAGTGCAAAGACATAATACCAGTTGTTCGGATTTTCTATTGTATGTTTNAATAGTTTCTGCATTTCAAAGGTTGTATAGGCACCAATCATCATTAATTCGCCATGAGCCATATTAATAACGCCCATTAATCCAAAGGTGATTGCTAGCCCTAAAGCCATCAAGATCAACACTGAACCGAGAGATATTCCAAAAAACAGGTTGGCTAGAAATGAAATACGACCTTGATATGTNTCGATTTTCCTGATTGTTTTCCCATATGTTCTTTGGATTTGTGGATCGGCATCTTTGTCCTTTTCAATGGATTTCAGCATTTTTTCTAGNTATTTCTGTGCCCTCATGCTTTTTGTTGAACCCAGTTGCTTTACAATGGCAAGGTGTTTGTCTAGATCCATTTTCAAGGGAGTTTGATGGATTTGAATCAGCAACGCACTCTCCTTGGCAACACGCCGGATTTTTTTATCAGTATCTTCTTTTGTCAAGCTCTCCAACTTTCTGAGAGCTAAGTCATTTAACTGACCTAAAGCTTTAATGGTTCTGAGTTCTCCACACTTTTTGACGCCTGAAAAACGGATGTCAAAATTTGAGGAGGCGAGTTTCAATAGAGACTTAATATTTTCGGCTAAGTTTCGCTCCCGTCTAGCAGGGCGAATCGCCTTCAGATTCTTTATTGGGACTTGATACTGCTGATTATTTGAGGGATCTTGTACTTTTTTACCTGTTAACGGATCTTGTAAATATGCAACACCGTNTTGAACCTCTTTGCACAGAACAATCNGTTCATTATTCCAAATGAAGAGTTGACGCAATTTATATGCATCTAATACAGATATAAGGCGTTCATCTTCGTATTTTGCTATGCCGATTAAAGCTGANTTTCTCACTGAAGATTTCTTGTCGCCAAATTGAATGAGGAGGCCTNTAATTTCNGCTTCGTTTGTCTCAGAATGTAAGGGTAAAGAAATCACAGCCAAAGTCACGAAAATTNGCCAAANGNCNAAACGGNATCTAGACGTCATAAAGGCAAAATAGTCGGTCAATATGATCATAGGGAAGTATTGAAGATCCTAATTTCTAAACTCAGGAAAAGCTTAAACGGAAAATGCCCGTCCCCAAGATCTTCGAGGAACAGGCATTTGTATAATGGCCTCTCTAGTATGAGAGATTATCAAAGATAAACAACTGTTGTCAACAACCTATTTTTTCCAGCGATCTGATTTGGCTGACAGTTCTTTGAATTTTCCGTTAGGTGTAGGAGCAGGATAATCTCCATCAGGATGCAAGTAGCTACTATACGAATCAGGACTGACTAATCCTTCTGACTGCCAAACAATATCAAATTGGCCATCTGCTAGAATTTCACCAACATAAACAGGCTTTAGCGTATGTTGATTATTTTTATGCATCTTTTTCTTGCCGCCTGGGGCGTCGAACTCNAGNCCATAAACAGCTTCACGTACCTTATCGACTTCAAAGGAGCCTGCCTTCTCNACCGCCGCTTTCCAAACATAGACACCAAAGTATGCAGCTTCAATTGGGTCGTCAGTTACACGATCGGAACCACCAGGCAAACCCGTTTTCTCACAAAAAGCTTTGAAAGCCTTGACAAAATTATTGTTTGCTGGTGTGTCNATACTTTGGTAATAGTTCCAGCAAGCTAAATGACCGATCAAAGGAGGAACATCCATAGCACGCAATTCATCTTCTGCTACGGAGAAGGCCATAATTGGACAATCATCTGAGGTNAGCCCTTGATTAGCAAATTCTTTATAGAAGGGAACATTACTATCTCCATTAATGGTAGACAANACACAGGCGTTACCTTCAGCCGCAAATTCTTTGATCTGGGAAACAATAGTTTGGTAATCTTGATGGTGGAATGGGGTATAGACTTCTTCTACATTTTCGTCCGGTACACCCTTTGATTTCAAGAAAGCTTTCAGCACTTTGTTGGCAGTTCGAGGGAAAACATAATCCGTACCGAGAAGATAGAATTTTTCCATTTCATACTCTTCCATCATATATTCGGCAGCTGGTACCAACTGCTGGTTGGGAGATGCGGCAGTATAGAAAACGTTTAGCGACTGTTCTTCACCCTCATATTGAACAGGATAGAAAAGTAGACCGTTGTATTCCTCGAATACCGGCAAGCAGGATTTTCGACTAACAGAGGTCCAACATCCAAAGGTAACGGTAACTTCGTCTTGGGTTAGCAATTGTTTNGCTTTGTCGGCAAATAGTGGCCAGTCGGAAGCTGGATCAACTACCACAGGCGCTATCTGTTTTCCCAANACTCCACCAGAGGAATTAATCTCTTCTACAGCCATTAAAACCACATCCCTGAGAGAGGTCTCAGAAATTGCCATTGTTCCACTCAGTGAGTGCAAGATGCCAATTTTGACTTGATGACCATCTGCATGAGCAGACAGCGGGAGAATACTAATGATACTTAGAATTAAAAATGAGAGACTTGCTATTTTGACAAACTGACGAAGTCTTTTTTCTAACTGTAAACTTGGAGTTGCCATCCGGTGTTCCTCCACTAAAATTTAGAAACAGTGAAATNATATTGTATATTAACTAGTTAAGTGATTAAGCAACANTTGTGCCACTTTATAGCAGTTGATTCCATACCTAATTTACCAAGGTTGGAAAGATAAGAAATTTCCTATTTAAGAAATTTCCTATATAGGGTAGCTTGTTATATTAATGAAACTAGAAGGTTATTTTGTAAATATAGTAGAATATACCAAATGTTTTTTTGTCTAAACGGCCTGCATGATCTTTCATCAAATACTTGCTATAAAAACTGGCAAAAAGCTTGTGGTTAAAATAGATCATCACAAAAAAGAGATCTTGGNTCTGATTGCTGTCATTCTTTTTGGTGGAATACTGAGGTTTTTCCATTTGGAGAGATGGAGTTTCTGGATCGATGAGGTTCTTTGCGTATTAGACGCTCAGGATTTTTCATTTGAACAGTTTCAAATTAATCCTGTGCCATATATTGCGGTTCGTCTGTCAATCTCTNTTTTTGGATTAAGTGAATTTGGTTCNCGTGTCATCCCNGCGNTTGTTGGNATAGCATCAATTNNATTNATTTATTCGNTGGGTAAATCTTTGATCAGTAAACATGTTGGAATTTTATCGGCACTCTTTTTAGCAACTTTAAACTGGCATGTTTACTGGTCGCAGAATGCTAGGGCTTACGTATTTACGCTTTTTTTTGCTCTTTTAACAACTTGGTTTTTCTATTTAGCTCTNGAACAGAACCGAGCTNGATTAATGCTTTTTGCATTAGCATCATCAATTTTNCTAATAGCNTCTCATACGTTGTCATCCATGCTGATTCCGGCTCTNGCCGTATATTCCGTTGGGCTTCGGNTGAGCGAGANAAAGCNTTTTGATCGNCGTTATTGTTTCCTNTTACTGATTTTTTTTGTNCCATTAGGGTTGCCATTGGTTTTGTTGGCNTTTCCTNGNTTTCAAACNTACCTGTTTTCTGGGTGGGGCTTAAACGAATGGAAACGAAGTCCGCTATATATTATTTCTACNTTAGTTTATGGCCTGAGNGTTCCTGTAANAGTTGCGGCNNTATCGGAAACGGTTGCTAGGCCAATNAGGCGGCCTCAAGCATTTTTNCTTTGCTATGCNNGTGTTCCACTGATCCTATTTTTGGCTTTTTCCCAATTGTTAAATGTAGCTGGNTATTATCTTTTTTTTACNGTNCCAGCTTATTTGATTCTCGCAGCNTCGGTTTGTGAACGAATATGGGNTTTACGTCAAATTTCACTTCCAATACGANGCACACTACCAGTGGTGATTATTATGGTCATGCTTTCACAGAATTATATTTATTTTCGGTTGGAANACGGAGGTCGCCCCAAATGGAANGAAGCATTCGGGACGATTGAATCCAAGTTTCAGGAAAACGATAGAATCGTCTTGTCAGTTCCACAGATGGGAGAATACTATGTGCCAAAAGCAAAATCCACTTATATTAAAGAGATGATGGATGATTTAGAAGGATTTGAGCGGGAAATCAGATTGAGCGGTAGACGNATATGGTTTCTNGTAGATGTTGAAGATTTCAATATTTTCGATTCAGATCAGCGATTACGGCATTGGATCCGAAAAAATGCTACATATATTAAGTCACACTCAGCGTTCTCACGGTACCGTGATCGAAGTATTCACGTCTATTTGCTAGAAACCAATTGAAGATTCTGCATTAGTTCTATAACTTTTTCTCGATNCCGTTTCCCCTTTTTAGATTCCACNCCCGAACATAGATCTATCCCATCTGGTCGAACTTTTTCAATGGCCAATCTTACATTCTCNGGTTGGATTCCTCCTGACAGAAATGCTGGAATTGTACATNCTTGGATTAGTTTCTCAGCAACATTCCAATTACTTACCTTACCGGTACCACCNAATCTTACTTTGTCACCACTGGATTCTACTGAATCGAACAATATGGCATCTGCACCGGCGGTGATNTAGCTTTCAAGAGCGATTATCATATCTTCCAAATTAATCTTTTGACTGATGTTCACTGGTAGAAACATTGAATTCCATATTTGGCATTGTAACGAATCCTTGAGCATTTTCAACTGTTCGGCAGGTTCATGTCCGAGCAACTGAATAGCAAATGGATTGATTTTGTTAACAGCCTCAATAATCCAATCAGTCGGTCGATTGAAAAACAGTAGAACTGTAGGAATTGGTGTCTGTCGAGTTATCTCTGTAGCTTGTTCGATTGAAACGGAACGCTCAGAAAACGGAACCTCCACTACAATACCGGAGTAGTCAGCTCCCGATTCAGCGGCGATCATTGCGTCTATGGTACTGGTGGTTCCACAGATTTTGACTTGACACTCTATTCGTTTCTTCACTTGATGTTTAGTTCTTAGTCAATCTCAATATATATTTAAATGATTCACAATAATAAAGCGTCCTTGGAGGAATTGGAATGGCGATGTTATCTGCAAACCAAGAAACTTCTTTTGATGTAGAAGTCGACTCCTGATAAAATCAAGAACTATTAAATTTTTAGAAAAGACATCATTATACTAACATAACATGCCAAATTCAGAAGCCCTGTCTCCTGTGCAGAAAGCGCGTTTGGCTATGTGCCGAAAAGAATGGACAGTTCCAACCAAACATGAAATCCCGGGGGCCATCAAATGCAATTTGGTTATAATTGACAAGAAATATTCCTAATATTGCTCAGCGAGTTTTTGGGTTCATTAAGTTGACAGAATTTACTGGTAGGATTTAATCCGTCCCCAACTGGTTAGCACTTTGCCTTGGGGATAAACGGCCACTTCATCGTTGGCTATCCCTAGATTGAGTTGGTCTANACCCACCAGTTTACCATAGATCTCGCCTTTTACTGCCTCAGTAGCTCGGTCGNGCGATAACCAGATAGGTTTTATAATCGTATTTCCATCAGTTAGCTGAATATTATCTACCAGCATGCTGAANAGGCCTTTTGGTGCTGATTCCACCCTNGTACCTACGGTGATAGCTACAATTTTCTTGCTGGNAATTGGGTCCAGCGCAATCTGCTGNTGTGACCATCCACTGNTAGTTGCTTCTTGNTGGCGCATACCTTGTATTACATCAGTTGTTCCAAGAACAATACCATCAGCAGTATGAACNTAAACACCACCAGACTTCAAAACGCTCAACTGCGAAAATTTAACTTGGTACTCAATCANNGTTCCTGCTTTGGCGNTGATTCCAGTTTTNTNCTGATAGATAGGTGTCAAGGCGGTNACTGGTAATCCATTNGTTGTGATAACNGNATTGACNTTTAGCGATTTNCCTCCATCNNCTCGTTCAGTAATCACTGGTTTTCTGGGTGCGACTTTACCAGTAACTTGCCCCCCTTGGGTGGTAACTGCAATTTCTTGTGCGTTGCCGTCGGACAAAAGAACCTCTGATAGTCTNATAGCCGAATCCTTTCTGGATAGTACCTTNAAAGTNGCTGTNGCTAGNGTTCCATCCGCAACTTTCGCGACATTGCCAATAGCCGCTGCACCGTAGAGTACCGATCCAGGAGAAACTACTGGTTNCACATCAAAAACCTTGGCAAAATCTTCTGGTAGGTAGTCACCGTTTTTGATATTAATATATTCCAGAACAGTTTTGTCATAAGCTAGTTTCAATTGGTATCCAGCTACATTTCGTCCATCAGNGATTTTAATCCGAATTCGAATCTGTTGACCAACTTCGGGTAGTCCGATTTTGGCTGGTTCAACTGAGATCACTGCGGNATTGGTCAAATCCNATGGTTTGTCCANCGATTCCAAAACCGTATTGNCTAAATTGCCTNTATCCAAAGGAGCGTCTGTAGCTTCTAAGCCCAAAGGATCGACCAGGTCTCTACTCTNCAGCACATTTCCGTTTTTGATGANAGCGGGNATTTCTTGTGCTTCACGGTTGGATAGTCTGACTTCCGATAGTTGAATGGTTGAATCTTTCTTAGCTAATACTTTGAAAGTTGCTAGAGCCAAGATGCCATCTGTNTTTTTNGCTACTCCACTGATAGCCANNGCTCCTANCATTACNGAACCAGGAGAAGACACTGGAGGAATCAGAAATGCTCCTGGNGGAAGGTAANCACCAACCTTAATATTGACATATGCCAGTGTCGTTTTGTCATAAACTAATGTTAATTGGTATCCTGCTATACTTCTACCTCCAGAGATTTTGACTNGTACTNCCAATTNCTGACCAATCTCTGGTGATACTATTGTAGNTGGGGTTATCGAAACTGTAGTCAATGCGGATNCTGTTAATGTGACTGTTAGAATNAGAAGTGCGATGAGGCTAAATAAAGGTTTCTGCACAATTTNCTCCTAGGCTATTAGAGTTAATAGATTCTTTCGAAAAGCANATTTTTCGATGGTNCAGAGATCGACTCATTTCATTATAACCATTTTTCTCATAGCCGAAAAGNGTCCAGCCGAAATTTGGCAGAAGTAAANACCACTNGANNNNTANTCACCCAAGTCNGANCGGCCNTTCCAATANNCGGCNCGCNTNCNTGANNCGTATGAACCNGNATNNAGATANCCAAGACCAATTTGTCTGANAACTTNNCCNGAAGCATCGAAGATNNTTATCGANACNTCGGNANCCTTAGCTAANTCAAAAGGTATCCANGTTTCAGGGTTNAAGGGATTGGGATAATTGGGNAGCANTTGCGTTTCAGTTGGNAATCTCTNAGGNANAATAGCNTTCAGNANANTNAATNCNNNCTCTTCTGCTTTNGATNTGACTGNCATGNGTTCCAGTNCNNNTATAGCTNATTGGATACTTNGTTTCTGTTGNGNAGTNAANTTNAGTTCCCNANACANNAGTTTNGGNGCGGCAGNAATTTGNCCAAANTNANNGGCNANCATNACNANGTCNAGGATGTCTANNCNNCCNTCCTGATTTNCATCNTGAGGTANNTNCTCNNCNNCCAAACCAAANCTNCNNGCTACNAGNACTAGATCNAGGATATCAACTTGGTTATCTCCGTTAGCATCTCCTGCCAATTTGACTTTCTCCTCCACGAACAATACTAACTCAACTGTTTTTGAATCACTGGCACTTTCTAAGACAACACTGATTGTGTATTGCCCTATCGGTGTCGAATTTGTTGTNGTTAGGATTATGGTTACTTTCTGGGATGAACTGCCGGGACTTATACTTTTCCTTTCGGGTNCTATCTTNGTGTCAACCGGTAGCGTGGATAAGTTAATTGAAAGATCAATAGCTTCTTGAAACCCNTTNTCTCCTCGAATTAACAAGTCAAAACTGGTTGTCGTGCCGATTTTCGCCGTCCNTGTAGTTTGGGGCACATCCACCCAGAAAGTAACCAATGGAATTTGTTCCTNTACNTTTAAGGTAACAGTTGCNGTTTGACTGTGGCTGGTTCCGTCATTGACTTTAAAAGTGAAGGTGTCNGTACCCTCAAAGTTCGAATTGGGTATGTAGTTTACATTGGTATTATCAACGGCAAATATTCTGCCATGATTTGGTNGTTTAACTATATGGTATGTTAGTTCATCATGGTCATGATCNTATGCGAATAATGTTATCTTTTGCGATTTGTTNTCACTTATGGTAATGGCTTGATCAACAGCAACTGGGCTGTCATTNATCGNATCAACNGTGATAATCACAGTGGCAGTTTGGCTGTCATTGGNCCCATCATTAGCTTTAAAAGTGAAGGTGTCTGTACCCTCAAAATTGGGATCTGNAATATATGTTGGNTTCGGCATTTTTCCNGANAAATGGCCGTTTTGAGGTGGAGAGACAATCGAATAGGAAAAANGCCCACCTTCTANATCAGTANCTGATAAATGAATGNTTACAGGANTATCTTCAGTAGCAGTAACTGATTGGCCTATGGCAACTGGNGCATCGTTAATAGCATGGATTNTCAGNGTGACTTTCACTGCTCTNCTATCTGCNACACCATCACTAGCATTAAAAACAAANGAATCTGGACCATGATAGTCTTGATCAGGAGTATAAGCAAAATCAGCCTGACTGACCGGCGAAAGTTTACCATGCTTGGGAGGGCGGATTATTTGGTAAGTTAGCTGCTTTTNCTCGCGACTTTCTGCGATTAAAGTAATTAATTTGGTTGTGTCCTCATCTATGNTNACCGTTTGTGGTACTGCCACCGGTGGAGCAGGAATNCTAACGTTGATCATTGCATGTTTTGAATTTATTTCTTTCGTNGTCACAATATGACTCTGACGTGCAACCACCACATTATTTTTGTCGATAATTGTNACTAGAAATTCGTCGCCGTTACTAGCCACTTTNAGCTGGGTTTCNATCTCCATCAACAGGACTTGATACCTGCCGTTATTATCTGTTGTCGTATATATCCATTTGGGTGTAGCCGTGTCGGTTTTAGTTTTATTTACAACATATACTTTGATCTGATTTGCTTCTGAATTGTCCTCATTAATTACCATTCCNGTNATGATTAAAATNGGAGTGTCTGCNATTGCGTGCAAGCAGATCAGTATAAGTCCAACGCATAAGACTAAACTTAAAGACTTAAATTTCATCCTGTGTCCAATGTATCGATTTGATANGGATTAAACTACTTGAGAAAAAGAGTCTTAGGTATTGGTAANTNAAGACNGAATGTNCGTTGAAGTATGTACTGATTNCTGAGATTNCTCTCCTCAATTGTTTGGCAGTTCTAGCTTCATGGTATTCTTTGATTTNCAGTTGAGNGTGTTGACAATAGCANACTGGATAGTAGACAGATTGCTTGGCCTTAGTTTGATGAGATTGGACTATNCCTTTTTTTGTTGCCATAACTCCATGTTNCCACCTGATTTGATCATGTTCTCANGTTTAATACGATTGAGATAGAATGCTCCTTGTAGTTGAAGAGATTGCACTGTTATTTTATTTGGGAGCTACACCATAATAATCAATTGTCGTCTTTTTGAAAATGGATGCTACTCTAAATCATTAAAATTTTTCAAATAAAACTGCAATTCCCATACCTCCACCGATACACAGGGATGAAATACCACGTTTGAGATTTCTATCTGTCATTAAATGTAGCAAAGTGGTAGTAATTCTGGCACCACTAGCACCTAATGGGTGTCCCAAAGCGATGGCCCCGCCGCTAAGGTTGACCTTCTTCCAATCTAGTCCCAGTTCTTTGATGACAGCTAAAGATTGGGCAGCGAAGGCCTCATTTAATTCAAATATGTCGATTTCATCTAGTTGTAATCCTACTTTGGTCAATAACTGACGGATTGCGTAAACCGGACCAATACCCATATATTTCGGATCAACACCAACAGTTGTGTATGCTTTAACGGCAGACATTATTTCTAGTCCTAGTCTTTCAGCCTTATCTTCCGTCATCATTAGTAAGGCCGAGGCTCCATCATTGATTCCCGAGGAATTTCCGGCAGTAACGGTGCCATCACTCTGGAAACAAGGTTTCAATTCAGTTAAGGAATCAATTGAGACATCGATACGTGGATGCTCATCTTGATTAAATATGACAGGGGCGTTCTTCTTTTGTGGTATTTCAACTGGTACAATCTCATTAGTGAACAGGTTAGTTTTAAAAGCCTGTTGATATTTTTGCTGGCTATGGAAAGCGAATTCGTCCTGTTCCTGACGTGATAGTTTATATCTACGGGCTAGATTTTCGGCTGTAATCCCCATATGGTAGTGATGGAAGGGGTCTGATAATCCATCTTTGATGATTGAGTCCGTCATTTGTAGGTGTCCCATCTTGTGTCCCCATCTTTGACCTGACACTAGAAAAGGGGTCTGACTCATACTCTCCATTCCGCCAGCAATCACTACCTTAGATTCGTCGGCTAAGATGCTTTCAGTACCCATGATGATCGACTTCAGACCGGAACCACAGACTTGATTTACTGTGGTTGCTGGTACGCTATACGGCAGTCCGGCCTTGACGCTGGCAATTCGAGCTGGGTTTAAGCCACACCCAGCTGTATAGACTTGTCCCATGATGACTTCGCTGATCGAATCTGTTTCTAGATCGCTGGTCTTGATGATATGGTCAATTAGAATCGCACCCAGTTGACTAGCTTCCAGCTCTTTCAATGAACCGCCGAAACTACCAATTGCTGTACGTGTCGCTTTAACAATTACTACTTTTGGAATCAGAGAACTCATATTTTTTCCAACGTCGAGTTAAACATAGTTCTGACGGAGTTGGCGGCGCATGATTTTGTTTGAAGCGGTTCTTGGCAAAAATTCAATCAAGCGCAGATCACTTATCTTAAATAGAGGATTTAGGTTTTGTCGAATCGATTTCTGCATAGANGATTGTATTTCGGTTGGCTTTAGTTGGCAACCGTCATGAGTAACTGCGTAAATGATTAGTTTACTAGGCCCTCCATCCTTGGGTGCAGCAGCCACTGCAGCTGATTCCTTGACGAAATTGAGCTGGTTAATTACACTTTCAATTTGATTGGAACTGACTTTTATTCCGCTTAGGTTCATAGAATCATCAAATCTCCCATGTGCGCGGAAATAGTTGCCAGGCAACCTTTCCATCTGATCGCCGTGGCGTCGACAGATACGGTTCTGATATAGAGGAATATGACTATAATATACTTGGTGGTGATCTTGATTTAGGAGTTCTGTTGATAATCCTATAGCAGGAGGTAGCAAGAAAACTTCNCCATTATCAACTGGTTTATGGTCTGTGTCAAGGATAACCAATTCGCTGCCCAAAGCCGGTGTAGAAAA
Source organism: Candidatus Poribacteria bacterium (assembly GCA_002729415.1). Taxonomy (GTDB): domain Bacteria; phylum Poribacteria; class WGA-4E; order WGA-4E; family UBA9662; genus UBA9662. The sequence goes on from PBXZ01000058.1 coordinate 28,026, forward strand.
ACATGCAGGTACAGCAGGCTGAACTACGCTGCCGGTAATGTAACCTCCTCCAATCTCGGTGCCGCCACAATATTCGATGATAGGTTTGTAATCGACCATCGCCATCAAGTAGAACATATCCTCTGGATTAGAACATTCCCCGGTAGAACTCAAAACTTTTATTTTTGACCAGTCGTGTTGCTGAATACAATTGGTAGCTCGCCAATGTGAGACAAGACTTGGTACTAGTCCCAGCATATTGACTTCAGCTTGACTTACAAATTGGGANAATTCGTNTGTAGTTGGAGTTCCATAATAGAGGGCCATACTTGATTGATTAATGAGAGANGCAAAAACTAGCCAAGGTCCCATCATCCAACCGAGATTTGTTGGCCAACATAGNCNCNCNCCTTNNTTTATATCATGGTGTAAATAAGCGTCACTAGCGGCTTTGATGGCTGTGGTATGTGTCCATGGGATTGCTTTTGGGGTACCCGTTGTACCAGATGAGAAGAGAATTGTACAGTAATCTGTGGGAGAACAGATTACCGACTCAAATTGATCGTTTTCAGATAAAAAAGTTTCCCAAACCAAGTCCTGNTTTCTTAGTTCGATATCTGTATCATCCGTACAGATTACAATTACAGAACCGGAGAAGGCTTCCTTAACTCGGGCATANAGGGGTAATCTTTTACCTGCCCGTAGCAGGTAATCCTGAGTCAAAACCAGAGAGACATCTGCGATTTGCAGGCGGACTTTAATCTCCTCGACGGCAAAACTGTCGGCAATTGTGACTGCAACTGCTCCAACCTTTATACAAGCTAAATAAATTGCCACTGATTCTAGTGTCATTGGCATATCAATCCCAACATAATCCCCTTTTTCAATATTTTNTTTGATTAGACTGTTGGCGACGCGATTGACCAACAATTCTAGGTTCCTATAGCTGATTGAGGAAATTNGGCCTCCTTCTGATTGAAAAGTTATGGCTTGTACATCAGCCGCTGCGTGGAAGCAGGAATCGACAATATTCAGTTGGGCGGAACTGAGCCAGTCTGGTGATGTTACNCTATCTGTTAAATCTAGGATTTTANTATAAGGTTTTTTGAACTGGATATTTAAAAGATCTATCATNTTACGCCAGAAAGCAGGTTTATCGGTGATTGACCAATTGTATAAATCGTCGTATGAACTGATATTTTTNTCTTGCATCAAGNCGTAGATATTGCTGTTTCTGATGTCATTTCCCTCTGGTGTCCAAACTGGGACTGGACTTTTATCAGTATCCCAATCTTTGTAGACATAATGGTGCAAATACCTATGCACTTTAATCGGATGGTTTTTGTCCAACACTTTTTTTGAAATATGACGCCAACACTGATCACTCGGCAGATCAGTTGGTAACTGGCGTATATGGGCAAAGATCTTTTTCGCTTCTGACTTGTCCAATCCCAATTTTAGGAGTTNGGGTAAAATAGTGCCTACTAACATTCGATTTCTCCTTTACTCCAGATAATAAGTATGTCAATTACCNCGAATCTATGACCGATTATAGCTAGANAATTTTCCATATAGGTCNTGTGTGTTGAAAGTGTATTTCGCATTTGTCAAAGGACGGNATCTGGTTGATTNACGCTGTATGCATATCTATGTCAATAAGCATGTTAACCTCCGCTTTTTACGTTAAAAAGTGCAAAGGGGCCAAAAGTACCTAGTGGGATATCTGAAAATATTTCAGTTGATCTGAAGAATCAAAGCTCAATTTCTGCTAAGGCCGACAGATTGATCAATCTGCTTGTTGCCAGAAACAAANAGCGGCTAATAACTCTTCCTTTTGTTTTTTTAGGAACAGGTTTCTCGTTTCNTGATCTAGCTAGTAGCGATTTGCTNGTGTGCTCACGGGCAAAGAATAGGTAGATGGTTTACTTGGANATTCCCATTTTTTCTTGTTCGAGGAAACTTAGGAGATTTCGTTCAGCGATTGATTTTGGATCAGACGATGTAGTACGTGGTGTGGCTACTAATCATTGTTTTCTAAACATAAATTTAAGTTGTTACTTTCAAAAAAATAATTACAAAGATGTATCGAATATTATCAGATATTTTATCAATATTTACAACAACTTACTCCGTTTTTTNTATCGTACCTTTTCATGAAGAATCATCTCTGCTTTGGCTTGTGTGATAGGTCTCTATGGATAAAATTGATACATTTCCGCATTCAGCAGGACACTTAGAAGACTCCACACAATACCCATCAAATAGTCACCTAATACCAGTCCCAAAAAGAATGGAACTGCATGTCGGTAGCTTCTTATCCCGCCGTGCTTAAGAATCGTCCACTTCAGTGCTAGGCAAATAAGAATTGGCGCCCAGAGATCTGACATTTCTTGGTTGCTTGCCATCACATAACCTAATGGGTGTAGCGGNAACCAAAAAAATTTGACGCGTAAGTATGTCAAAATTATCATGATAAAGAAACCTATTCCTATAAACAGGACGCCGACCCAATCGGTGTTAGTCGGATAAGAAATCCAGTTAGTCAAACGCCTAAAATATTCCNGGCCATANCCAAGTGCCCAAGGGCCAAAATACCCAGAGTTAGCACCTTTNTGGTAGTACATATGAAGTTGTACCCAAAAAGCGACGAGAATGCCAATAGCGGTGGAAATCAGAATCGCCCACATCATTCTCTTCTGGNTAATACCAGTGGTCTCAGCAATTTTNAAAGCCTCCANTTGATGTGGCATTTGTTGTGGCCGATAGTCTCTGTTGAAAAAGCAGACAGATAAAANGGTTAAGTTTTGGGGGCCAAGTCGTNGAGTTCCCAGAATTGTCCCTAGTGTGTATCGAGGTGCTAACCAATGGTAGGCATGTACAAAGATACCTGACTCAGCNCGGATGCGAGTAGTAATGATCGGAGTGATTAAAAAAAGAACGGCAAAGATAATAGCTATCCAGAATGTCATTCCCGCTTTATACAAGGCAAAAGCAAACAGAAACAGTCCCCCACAAAGACCCCAGAAAGCCGTTTGGTATCGTATTGGCTGGTTCATGTCATCAATTCCTGTCGGTTGTCTTAGGACACTTTCCAGCACTTGTCTAAAGTGGTGTTTTCCGATCCAGATAAAGAAAATACACAGTCCGACAAAGGCACCAAAGGTTTGTTCGTCTAGATAGGGGAATTTGGGTAAGCCACGCCATCCCATAGCTTCGGCTAATGCTACTTCATTTCGATACAGAAAATAGAAAAGTGCCGTGGAAAATAGCACGTCGATAGGCATCAGAAACATAATGCCAATGGCGAAAGGATAAAAAGCAACAGTTATACCACCATAGAGACTCAAAGGTAGTTCACTAAAGGAAAAGGAACGTCGTGTGATTGGAAGTGAAGGCAGTGATGGATATATGACACTGAGTCCGTTGAGTAAACCAATGCTGCTAGCGATACTTATTCCCAACCACATCCGTTTATTTCTGAAGAAAACGGGGGAGGAGTTGGTCATCTCAAGTGGCAGTTGAATGATAGGAAATGTCAGTCGTTCCCGATCCGCCCATTGACGACGAAGAATCGTATTCAAACAAAGAAAAATTATAGCCAATGTGAAGAATAGGAAAAGCCAACCGAGTAGTACAGGAATCCAAACTTTCAGATGATGTGGTAGGTAGAGATTGGAATCACCAGTATAATATCCGTGTAAAACGCTTCTGTCAGAAACGGTCAGCCATCGAGGAAGATGATCCCAGAAAAGTTCTTTCCACTCGTTTTCTTCGGTGGCGAACCAGAATCCGTGTCCCAAGACCGATAACACCGCTTGTAACATGTCGCAACCTGCCATGGTAGTAGTCAAGCTCAACATCACGTAGAGCACGATGAGTTCATCGGAACGCAACACGGAACTCGGCCAAATCCAACTCAGAAGAAGATTAACAATGATGATTGTTACTAAGATAAAAATGACATTCGACAGTGGAACAACCCAAGTTGGAAAAGTGTAGCGTACCAACTCCATCTGGATTAGGAAATAGCAGTTGATGGGAGCAATCAATATAACAATAAATAGGATCCGCCAAGTCAATCCTTGGTGCTGATCTCTGTTTGTACTGATCATATGGGTTAATTACTCCCAATTCATAGATTGCATCTATTTCATATATTATTGGCATAAATCATAGTGACTAACTTAGGTGGCTTCAAGATTATTTTTTAAGAAATTACGTTATTTAGTGTAAAATAGAGTTCGCGTAACGCGTAACATAGCAAAGATAATTCAATATGCGGTAAAAAGACTTTAGTGCATTTACCTGATGCTTAGAATAAATCTTTTTCCATCGTTTGCATTGAGTATTCGAATCAATAGGAGGAATAAATGAAAGCTCT